>CAZDCU010000094.1:0-1060 GCA_964504055.1 uncultured Methanomassiliicoccales archaeon | reverse complement strand
AGGACTCCCTGCACCTCTCTCTGATGTGCCCCAAGGGAGACGTTTTTTATTGAGACAAATCTTCTGCAAGCATTTTCAACACTTTATCAGGTAAGTCTGCAATTCTAATTTTATCGTCCTTATACATAAGACAGTCATATTTGGACTTGTCATTACTTTTTGAGAATATGCAGTTAACTTCATAAGCATTCAGTCCCTTTGAAAAGCTGTCTTCAACCCTAAGCGACCGCGCTATGTAATAGCTACTACGCAGGTTTCCATTAAAATCAAGATCGGGGTCAAGGCAAACACTGAAATTCAGTTCTGTTAAACCAAATTTGAAGGTATGTGTCTGAGTTGTCATATTCTCCAAAATCAAAAGTGGTGAATTTGTAACCAGTTCAATATTCAATAGTTGAAGCATCTTCTTCTTTGAAAGATCGTATGGATGTCTAGCTGAAAAGAATATTTGCTCAGTGGAAAGTTTTCCAGCCTTTGCATTACGGTAAAAAGCAGAGGCAGTCAGAGCTGTATCCACACCTGTCAAATGGAGAAAATCAGAAGCACGATATACAACCTCAATTGCTTTTCCTTCATAGACATAGAGGAATGTTTTACCAACAAGTTTAGAATCAAAAATTTGGGCGGCTTGATGAATAGATTTGATAATAGCTAGCGTTTTCTGCTTTTGATTATTTGAAGCCGATTTTTTCATTCTTCCCCTAAAAAAAAGGGTGATCTGCCTTTGACCACCCGATATTTCAAAATTGCGTGTTTTCTGCTGGCTGTCAGCCTCGGCATCCTGTCGAATGCCTTTCTGCCACGGAAATATTAAGTCCCCCGTGTGGACTACACCTTTATCCAAGGTGCCAAGCTCAATGTCCTGTAGGACATCTTTTGCCTTGGGAATTACCCTGACCCAAGTCCAGTTCAGCTTTTACGTGTCGCCACACGAACAGCATCTCTACCATCAATTTATTTATACTCAAAAAAAAGTGTACCGTCAAGAAAAATCATCCTGAAAGCATGGGTTCAGCCCTCTTCTTGGGCTTATAAGTTGACTGGAATTGATACGTCTTTT
>CAZDCU010000093.1:0-1107 GCA_964504055.1 uncultured Methanomassiliicoccales archaeon | reverse complement strand
ATAATCTCCGTCCATCATCTCATATGCTTTGTGTAAATCTTCGACATAATCCTCTCCCGAAGTCCAAATGACTTCGACACCGTCCACCGTTTCGAGAAATTCTCCCGTTCTTTTGGTATTCGGGCTTACGGATACCAGAATTCTGTCGACACACTGTGCCTTCTTCAGAGCGTTGATTACGTGTTCTACCACGTGCTTTCCGGCAACATCGATAAACGGTTTTTCGACACCGTTTCTGCACATTCTCGTGCCTTTACCGCCGGCCATTATGAGGGCTTCCATAATCAGAGCCCCATAAGATGAATCATCGACAGCATAACAAATATCACGATTATGCATGAAGTCTCATTCGTTGCACCGAGGACATCGCCGTTGACCATGCCGAAGTTTTTCTCTGCAACTTTTGACATTATGAATCCCCAGACAATCGATACGATTATTCCCGCGAAGAGGATAATAAGGTGAGTGTAAACAGGTTCTCCGAGAACGACGTATGACATTCCGAACCAATATGCCAGAGCGATTAAAACAGTCAGTACTGTCGATATGACCAATCCTTTGCATGAAGTGTATCTTACCGAATCTCCGGCCATTCCGTTGCCGGGAGTTCCGAATGCCGCGACGGATACCTGAGCGTTTCTTGCAAATAATTCCCCTGCGGCGCCGACAAATACGAATGTCGCCACAGTCATTGATGAATATTCTGCGAATAATGTCAGGATTACCATCGCACCCGTGACCATTCCGCCTGCGCCGATGAGTGTATCTTTCAGAGCGCGGATGTGATCTTCTCTCTTACCTGCAACAGTCAGTCCGTCTCCGACATCTATCGTTCCGTCGAAGTGGAGGAAACGGTTCATCATACCTGTGAGGAACAGTGTCAGCGCAGCCGACACCGTTGTGCTTCCGGTAAGATATTCAATCAATGCGAACAGTCCGACGGCTAACAGAGCATAAAACAATCCTATTACCGGAACAAGACAGAATCTTCTGTTCATTGCATCGATGTGCTTCATCTCGATGTTAATCGGGAGCATTGTGAAGAATGAAAACATCCCTGTAATTGCGTCTGTGACACGGTATTTCTCACTCACCGTACTGCCTCCT
>CAZDCU010000092.1:0-1288 GCA_964504055.1 uncultured Methanomassiliicoccales archaeon | reverse complement strand
ATCAGCTGGTTGAGTTTAAGGCAAAACCGGAAACTATTGCGGTCTTGGAAGTAAATTTCCGTCGTGATGAACGTGTTATTCGTTTCCTTACTTTCCGTCAAGACAAGTATGCTGCGGAATATGCCGTTAAGAGAAGAAGTCTAAAATCAACTAAAGAAACAGAAAAGGAGAATTAATTATGGCAGCAACTCAATCAGAAATCAGATATTTAACTCCGCCTTCAGTAGAGGTTAAGAAGAAGAAATATTGCCGTTTCAAAAAGAACGGAATCAAGTATATCGATTACAAAGACCCCGAGTTTTTGAAGAAATTCTTAAATGAGCAGGGTAAGATTCTTCCGCGTCGCATCACGGGTACTTCTTTGAAGTTTCAGCGTCGTGTTGCTCAGGCTGTGAAGAGAGCTCGTCATTTGGCATTGCTTCCTTACGTAACCGATTTAATGAAATAATAAAAAAGAGAGGAGACAGAATATGCAAGTTATTTTGAAAGAAGATGTAATCAATTTAGGTTACAAAGACGATATCGTAACGGTGAAAGACGGTTACGGACGCAACTTTCTAATCCCTCAGGGTAAGGCAGTAATCGCTTCAGAGTCTGCCAAGAAAGTATTGGCAGAGAACCTCAAACAGCGTGCCCATAAGTTGGCTAAGATTAAGGAAGATGCTGAGGCATTGGCCGCTAAGTTGAAAGATGTTTCGTTGACAATTGGTGCCAAGACCAGTTCAACGGGTACAATCTTTGGTTCTGTTACAAATATTCAGGTGGCTGAAGCTTTGGAAAAGGCCGGATTCGAAATAGAACGTAAGATTATCTTCATCAAGGATGCTGTGAAGGAAGTAGGTAATTATAAAGCCCTTATTAAACTTCACAAAGAAGTTTCCGTTGAAGTTCCATTCGAAGTGGTTTCTGAATAATTTCGGTAACAACATATGGTGTATGAAAGGCAATCCTTTGAAGGGTTGCCTTTTTTATTATTGGTCTCATAACCTTATTTGAGGGAAAAGACTTCCCGTAAGACTTCCATATCCAGTAAAAACAGTTGTAGTAACACAAAAAGACAACAGGATTTCATTATCTCTATTGGAGGGGACAAGAATAGCACTATTCTTCTCTCTCGAAAAAATGAGGGCGCAGGAATAGTACTATTCTTCCTTCTTGAAAAAATGATGAGACAAGAATAGTACTATTCTTCCTTCTCGAAAAAATGAGGGCGCAAGAATAGTGCTATTCTTCTTTCTCGAAAAAATGATGGGACAAGAATAGCACTTTTCTTCCTCCGCTGAGACAA
>CAZDCU010000091.1:0-1310 GCA_964504055.1 uncultured Methanomassiliicoccales archaeon | reverse complement strand
CTGTTGCAGATAAACGCACTCGGCGTTTCCAACACTTTGTTGGTATAGTTTATCAGTCCACTTTTATCTACATATATTTGGCTTCTGTAAGCACATTCAAATGCAGCACTATCAGGATTAACAAATCTTCCCATGCCAAACACGCTCCTTTGAAACTATTCTACAACATGTTAGAGATTTTTACAAAATGAGCTTTGGAGTGGCTAAATATTCAGAAACGTAATAAATATCGGGCTAGGGAGTCTTGGCAAGCTCAGTTTTTCAGGCAGCCAATGGGGACGACAAGCACGCCGTCAGATAGTGTCTTTTATTTTTCAAACATTTTCCCGTCATTTGGCGGATTTTGGAGGATATTATAAACAAGACGTGAGGTACTCAATTAAGAGGTTAGTCTTTGAGGTTTTTTTGGACAAGTTCTATCAGCTCATCGCTTATATGGCGTTCGTTTGTCTTGAGAACTTCAAGGGTGTGGCGGACGTCATTGCCAGACAGCAGTCCCTTTTCATTCGCTAATTGGAGAATCCCTAGCGTACCAATTACTCTAATGTTCATTTGCTTTGCAACCTGCCGGCCTTTTACTTCATCCATCATGAGTAGGTCTGCACTATTCTCATCGGAATAAAGAATGGCTTCACTCTCACCCAGGTCTAGCCCAGTTACTCGCTGAAAAACATCAAGAAGTTTCTTATCATTTAGAGTCACCTTTTTAATGAAACTGCTTTCGTTAATTGTTGCTGCTTCCTCAGGATAGTTGGGATTAGAAGTTAACTCGCTATAGACAGCTTCAGGGATAACAATTTCGTTAAAGAGTTCTTTCAAGATTCCTAACCGGTTGTCTTTCATCAATGAGATAATTGGGGTTGTGTCAGAAACTACCAGCATTAAAGCAAATCCTTCAGCTCTTCAACTGTTTGTAAATCATCCTCGTAGTCAGATACGCTTGAAAGATATGGAAAGCCAAGATTGTCGTACAATTTGATTAAGTCCCACTTCTTTATCCCGATGATTTGTGCTGCTCTGCCATGGGAGATAGCACCACTTTTGACATATGGGTACATAATCATTGCGTTTCTCTGTAGCTCGTTTTGTTTCGTGTCCGGATTGATATAAGAAAGCATCTGTTCCGGCACTTTTATCATTGTTTCCGTTAAAGCCATCATAAATCTCCTTTCACTGACTTACTTCTATTTTATAACAGAAAACCATAAACGGCCAGTGGTTTATTTGAGCTTAACAACTTGCGTGAGCTTTGGGCATGTCGTTCTTTGAAAGCAAATAGACACAGTACTGGTTCATGCTTATGCCTTCTT
>CAZDCU010000090.1:0-1335 GCA_964504055.1 uncultured Methanomassiliicoccales archaeon | reverse complement strand
CTATTCTATTTAATAAATCTGCTTTTTCATATTCTGGATGTGCATCAACTACTGGCGAAATAGAACTTAATACTTCTTCAACTGTCTGTACAAACTCTACTTCATCAGCATGTTTTTTCTTTACATTATTAATTACTTCCTCTACATATTTATTCATGTAAGTCTCTCCTCTACATCAATTATATATCAATAAGAAGATGTATTCTTGAACATACATCTAGACAAAGAATTCTCTAAAATAAAACAAAGGTTATTAGATAATCTGTTTTAATAGTCTGATTAAAGTACATTAAAATTAACAAAAAAGTTGCAATGTTTTCTTCTTCATCACAACTTTTTATACTTTTAATTATTTTGCTTTTTATAACATCAGAATCTTATTTATCCAACAGCTTCGCCTGTTCCATCCGTAGAACCGCTTCCTGAACTACCTTGCTGCAATTCTTCGCTACCAGTACTATCACCTACCGGGTCATCGCCAGATTCTTCTGAACCCCCACCTGTTTCACCGCCTGAAGATTCTTGACTAGCTTTGTATTGATACTGTTTATAGCTACAAGACTTCATTGTGCCAGTTGCTTTTCCCCTTACTTGTCTAGCAGAATTAGGTACAGCTTGACCATCAAGAGACTGATCAGATGTTTCTTCATATTCAATTGAGCATCCTGACAAATCGTCACTATAATCTACAGTTTCTTCAACTTCTTTGTAAGTAGCTTTGTATTCTACGTTTGAACTAACTGGCCCTACAAATGGTGACCAACCAGTAAATTCATAATTTTCTTTACTTGGATTTGCTGGAGCAGTTGGAGTTTCTCCTTCATATACCGTTCCTGAACTAATTTCAGTTCCATCATCATTAACGAACTTATATGTAAATGTTTCTTTTTCTTTCCAGTATGCATATAATGTGCAATTGCTACTTACATCATAAGAACCTTCTACTTTTGTACCTTGGCCATTTGCTTGAGTATACCATCCCTTGAATGAGTATACCTTGCCAGTGCTTTCATCTTTATATTCTGAATAAGTATAGTCACTAGTAGTGAAGTCAATTTCATCATCACCAGTCGTTACTGTTACTTCTTTTGGAACTGTTGTTCCTTTGTCATTAGAGAACTTAATCTTATATTGACCTGCTTTAACAGTAATATATAATGTATCGCAATCTTCAATATTTGTATAAGCTGTAGGAGTTTGTTCAACAACTGTACCTACTTCGCCACTTACTGAAGTAGAGAATTCAATCTTAATTTGTTTACCATAAGTATTAGCCCACTTCTTAGCCTTAGAATAGCTGCTTCCAACAAAGTCAGGAACAACCTTGCTTTCATC
>CAZDCU010000089.1:0-1402 GCA_964504055.1 uncultured Methanomassiliicoccales archaeon | reverse complement strand
AGTTTGATAATTAGTTATCATCATCATTTCTGAAGGAACCATCATAAATGCTAATAAGACAGCATAGGCTAATTTACGATATTTAAAACGTAATCTAGAATAAGCAAAAGCACCTAAGATTGTTGTAAAAGTACTAGTACTTACTTCCATAATTAAGACAATAATACTATTCTTGAAATATTTTAGGATATCAGCTCTTTGGAATACTTCTTTGAAATTATCAAAATTAAACCAATTATTTGGTAAAAATTTTGGTGGGAAAGCATTATATTCAAATAAAGTTTTAAATGAAGCAGTAAACATCCAAAAGAATGGGAAAAACATTATAATAGCACCTAAACTTAGGATGACATAAGTGATAATGTGTTTTATTAAATTTGTCTTTTTCATATTATGCCTTCCTTTAATAAGTAAATTTATTTTCAATCCATTTTTGAATCTTACTAAGAATTAAAACAATAATAAATAATACAACAGAAGCAGCTGCAGCATATCCTAATTTGTTATATGTATAGAATTGAGCTTTAATATAGAAAACTAAAGTATATAAATTCTTTGTTGTATAACCAGCTTCACCATTCCAGAATGGAATTACTTCGTTATAAACCTTAAAACCTTTAATAATATTAATGACTAATGTTAAGAATATTGTTGGCGCTAATAATGGCAATGTAATTCTAAAGAATTGTTTTGTTGTACTAGCACCATCAACCTTAGCAGCTGTATAGTATAAAGGATCAATATTTTGTAAACCAGATAACATTAATATAGTTGTAAATGGAATCATGTTCCATATACCAAATATAATTACCGCAACAAGGTTTAAAGCCGTTGAACCATTTGTTGCACCTAACCAGTTTAAACTTTCAAATCCTAATAAATTTAAAAAATAGTTAAATACACCATGTTGAGCATGATACATATAACGCCAACAAGCACCAATAGCTATAGCACTAGTTACCATTGGTAGGAAATATATTGTTTGAAATAAACCAATACCTTTTATCTTTTGATTTAATAAAACAGCAAGAACTATTGAAATACAGGTTGCAATTGGCACGACTGTAAAAGCATATATAAAAGTATTTTTTAAAGCATTCGCAAAATTAGGATCATTTAAAATATATTGAAAGTTTTCAACTCCCCAACCTTCAAAACTGCCATTTATACGATAACCATTCTTAAATGCCATTATAAAAGCATTTACAATTGGATAAACAACAAAGAATATTAATCCTATAGCATGAGGTATTAAATATACTAGAGGTTCAGCTTTTTTATTAAAGACGGATTCTTCTCTAACTTTTTCTTTTTTCTTTGGAGGCTTATTTTTCATATATTCTTTCTCCGCTTTCCTTATCAAATAAGAAAATACCCTTATTTCTTAATTTAATATCAACTG
>CAZDCU010000088.1:0-1439 GCA_964504055.1 uncultured Methanomassiliicoccales archaeon | reverse complement strand
ACGTATAACCACGGGAAACTCTTCGTGCTGCGCAAGGTCGTGGACCTCGTCAACGAGAAGTACAAGGGGATGCTCCGGCTTTCTTTCCCCGATTATGACATCCTTGACTATAGGGAGTATCACCCGAAGGACGGCATGCTCGCTCTGGTGGCGGACTATTTCGACGGCAGACCGGTCTGCATCGATGACACCTTCGGCACGGAGGCCTCCCGCACCTTCTCGGCGCAGCTCAGGGAGGGGATGAGGAAGGTGGCCGGCAGGATCACCTTCCCGGGCGCTCCCTCTCCGGACGCGATGACGCTCAGGCTCTGCGGTCCGCAAGAGGACGAGGAGACGGGCAGGGTATATCTTAAAACCCTCGGGAGGATGCGCGGCGTTGTCCTGCAGCACATAGTCTATATGGGCGACGAGTATATGGACGAAGTCCCCGATGCGAAGGCCAGAAGAATTCTTCTGGAGCTGCTGGTGAAGGACTGCAACGCGCGCTGCAGCATGCCGCCCGTCCTCGCCGGCAGTCTTCAGGGATGGGAGTTCATAAGGTGGAAAATCAACCGGAAGAGAGTTTTCGGAGCGTCTTTGAGCGTGACGGACGGGAGCGCCATGCATTTCAGGGAGTACGGCTTTGAGGACGGGATAGGAGAGGATTATGATATGTTCATCCGCAGCGTCGTCGGTTACGGATGCCCGGAGAAAATCGAAGGCTCGCGTGATTATATGGCAGCCAGACGGGGAGACAACATTTACCTTATCATCGACACGGACGAGATTCCCGTTCTTGACTGCGATGCCATAGACGAGGCTTTCTGCGAAGCGTCACGAAGAGGCGAGACGAAGATTACATCCTTCAAGAACAAGAAGGACGGAAGCAATCATCTTTACCTGCGCGGTTATATGGGATTCCACCTGTGGAAGACCGACGGCATGGACGGCGGACAGGCTTTCTCGTACATAGCCGGTTGGAACAGCGAGAACATCAATACGACCAATCCGAAGATAGACAGGGTGCCTAGGGCGAGAAGAATCCTTGTCCTGTGTTGCGGCAATTCCGCCGCCGTCGGGAAAGACATCGGAGACATAAGCGATATGCTTATGCAGGGCTTCGGACGCTGGGACGAGCTGATGACCTACCCGTATCCGTTCAAGTTCCTCAAGGAGTATCTGGACGGCAGGTGCGAAGCCGTCTTCGGGATGCATTGGGATGATGTCACTTACAGTAAACCGCTTCCTGATGTGGCTAATTCCTAAAGTCATTTATAAATTCGTTCCTGAGATTCCATAATATATAGTTAATTTTGTGCACTTTAATTGTTCAATTCGTTGCCATAGTCTGAAACCGATAGTGCTTGAAGGGGGTCGTCAGACCATCAGCATCTCAGGAGAAACAATAGAAGTCATTCCCGCTGCGGAATGGCTGTGCAACGGAGAAACGTATCGTTGAA
>CAZDCU010000087.1:0-1492 GCA_964504055.1 uncultured Methanomassiliicoccales archaeon | reverse complement strand
CTGTATGATATTTATCGTGTACTATCGGAATCCCGAATGAATGACGGGAAAAAATCCCCGTCATTCATTCATCACTGTTTCGCAGGGAAGAAGAATCCCGCAGTCATTCCGAGATAGTTCGCACCTGTGTATTTCGGATACTTTGCGTTCACTTTGTCTGTGAACTCCTGTGCCGACGAACATCCGGAAGCAATCTGTTTCAGATCTTCGATGTAGGCAATCTTCGTACGCACATCTTCCGCGGTTTCGGGCACATAGTGTGCGGAGAGGAAGAGTTCGTATCCTCTGTCAAGATATCCTTTCAGATTCGCGATGATTGCGTCTGCATGCGCAGGTCCCGCTACAATGGAATGGCAGTCATGACCCAGCATGTGCATATAGACTGTCTTGATTGCAGGAACCGCAACCTCATACGCATCCGCATCGGGAATGATTTCCATCTCGATTCCGGCAATTGTAAGTTTACCTCCGGTAATTCTTTCTCCGGAGTTTACCGTCGAAGCATCGAAGCTGTCGCCGAAAATTCCGCTGAAGTTTCCGATCAGTCCGGCACCGCCACCGACCGTGTTGTATTTTTCCGCCGATTCTGTGAGGTATGATTTCACTTCGGGAAGGAACGTCTTTCCCGCTGCGTGATAGGAAACGAGCTTGCCGACTGCTTCGATCTTCTCGTCTTTCAGATACTGGGTCAGTTCGTCGATGCTGTTTTTGAAGCAGGGAAGTTCTATGACAACTGCTTTCTTGTTCTTCACGAGCATGATGACCTGATCGTCGATTGCGTCCTTCGTGTTGTATGATTTCACTTCGATATCTCCGAAGACGAATGTGGTCATTGTTCCGTTTTTGAGTTCTTTCACTGTTTTTTCTGCGTTCATTTTCATTTCTCCATGGGGTTGTTCTTTTCCTTTCCCGTTGTTGTAACCAATCTTGTTACAACTATTTAATTGTAACTGTAACAGTTACAACTACAACTATAAACCATAAAAGCATATACGGCAACCAAGGGAGAACGGTGTATTCGTCGAGATTTACCATCGCAGTTCACACATTGCTGTGTATCGAACGTTTCAGAAATGATTACAAATTGACTTCCGAATTCATAGCAGGCAGTGTAAATGTCAATCCCGTAATTATAAGAAGAATCATAGGACAGCTGAAAAAGGCGGGTCTTGTCACAACGGAAGCAGGTGTCGGAGGTACCGATCTTGCCAAGAATTCTTCCGAAATTACATTGGCAGATGTTTTTACCGCAGTCGAAGGCGACGAACCGTTATTTCATTTTCATGAACAGCCGAATCCCGCCTGCCCCGTGGGAAGAAGTATTCACGAAGTCCTCGATAAAAGGCTGAACCATCTTGAAAATACAATTCTCGATGAATTAAAGAGTACGACACTCAGTGATCTCAGAAAAGATGCCGATGTTTATCTGAATAACAACCCGCAGTAATTTCCGTAAACTGCAAAATTCTATAGTACGTATTCATAAATATTT
>CAZDCU010000086.1:0-1513 GCA_964504055.1 uncultured Methanomassiliicoccales archaeon | reverse complement strand
ATTCTTTCGCGTTTTCTCTGCAGTTCGGTAAAACTTCTTTGAAATTTCGGAAATTATTTTAAAGATTTCAATGATAAGTACAATCATGCCTTCGGAAAGGATCATGATTCGCGGAAAATACCTGGACAAAATCAGGCCGCATTATGATTCCGATTTGATCAAAGTACTGACAGGGCCGAGAGGCTCAGGCAAAACGACAGTTCTCGCTGCAATCATGAATGAGATCGATGCCGACGACAATCATAAAATTATGATAAATTTCGAAGACAGCGACTACAGTTCGGTCAGAAAAGCAACCGAACTGAATAATCTGATTGAAGAGAAAATCAAAGACGGCAGATACTACCTCTTCTTCGACGAAATCCAACACGTGAAAGATTTCGAAAGAGCGTTGGCATCGTTCAGAGTGAAATACGACTGCTCGATATTCGTGACCGGCAGCAACAGCACCCTGCTTTCGGGCGAATTGGCAAGTCTTCTAGTGGGAAGAACAAAGGAATTCCTGATCATGCCGTTCAGTTATTCGGAAGCTAAAGAATACATGAAATTCCTCGGAAAAGAACCGAGTGATGATTTCTTTACGGATTATCTCCGCATGGGCGGATATCCTCAGCGTTTTCAGTATAATGACGAAACAGCAGTAAGAGAATATCTCGAAGAACTGTACGAATCGATAATAGAATCCGACATCCTGAAAAGGAAAAACGAGAACGAGAAAGAGAAGCTGAAGAATGTCGCATCCTTCGTACTTTCCAACAGCGGTTCAAGATTCTCGGCACAGACTGTTGTCGATTATCTCAATAAGATACACAAATCCGGGAAATACATCTCACTTCAGACTGTATACAACTATCTGGAAAGAATGAAAAAAGCATTTCTGATTAAGCGTGTGAAGAAATACAGCATATCCGGAAAGGCGATTATGGATTCTTTCGTGAAAAATTACGTCCTGGATAACGGAATGTCTTTCATAAATTCCAATTCCATGGATCTGAGAGACACGTATTTTCTTGAGACATTGATCTACGACGAACTGATTTCCAGAGGATACGAAGTGTATGTCGGCGAGACATACAAAGCGGAAGTCGATTTCGTTGTCGTAAAGAACGGAAAGAAATGCTTCGTGCAGGTTGCCTACCTGATGACGGACGAAAAAACAGTCGAACGTGAATTCGGAGCATTCTCGCCGATAAGAAGTGCGAATCCGAAATACGTTATGTCTCTGGATAAATTGGATATGTCGAGGGACGGAATCGTTCACTGCAATATCGTAGATTTCCTGGACGGGAAAGTGGATTTGTATCTTACGTAAAAATGACTGCTTTACTGTCCTGATTTCTATTCCGTTTTCAGTCTACATGTAGACCAAATTTGGATTACTGCTGTTGTTTTCTGCGAGGAAATCCTATCCGGCAATCGGTTTTTCCCGTGTTTTCTCAGTAATCCGGTGAAACCGTATTGAAATTTCCGAAATTATTTTGATAATTTCAAAGAAACTGTTTCGATATACATC
>CAZDCU010000085.1:0-1563 GCA_964504055.1 uncultured Methanomassiliicoccales archaeon | reverse complement strand
AAATGTCGAAGAAGCGAAAGAAGCCGAAGCGGGCGGTGCGTCATATGTCGCATTAAGCCCCATCTTCGATACAACTTCGAAAGACGATGCGGGACACGGTCACGGCCTTGAAATGATGAAGAAAATCTCCAATGCCGTATCGATTCCCGCATATGCCATAGGCGGAATCAACAAAGGGAATGTTAAAGACATCATATCACACGGTGCGGACGGCGTAGCCGTTATTTCTGCGGTTGTTTCTCAGCCCGATATTGCCGAAGCTGCGAAAGAGTTCAAAGAACTCATGAACAGCTGATGAAACATATCAAAAATTATATCATCGCAGTGAATCCCGTCGGATATGCCTGAAAATCAGTCATTCCTTTTCAGAGAAGGTATGGATGCACTGTACAAATGCGACGTAGCGGGAGCAATCTCCAAATGGAACGAAGCTTCCGATCTTTCCGCGGAAGAACGTAAGAGCATTGTATCCGAACTCTGCGATTTTTACTACGAATGTCTGATGAACGGTCTTGAAAGATTCTCAACGGAAGGTTTGGATGTCCTTGCTGCAAAAACAGCAATGACAGATAATATCGATCTTCCGATGACAATAGTAAACTCAATTTCGGAAAAACTCCCGTCCTTCAGAGATTCGGAATCTCTCATCAATTTTGTTTTGGGCATAAACAGAATTTCATACTGTTCTCTGTGCAATATGACAGATCCCAAGATTACCGTAGAAAGATGCGAATCTCTCGTAAACACGATGTCCGACATTTGTTCAATATCCAAAGTTCTCAACGAATCGATTGCCGCAAGAACGGTATTGTGGAAGGTAGCCGACGAGTACAGAACACTTTACATCTACCTGATAACGGAAGTTGCAGGAGCGCTGAAAGAAGGCAGACAGCCCAAAAACGATGCTGCAGCATACACAGATGCTGTATTCGCCCTCAGATGCGCATACTATGCAACAGAAGACATGATTACATGCAGTCCCGAAGAAAGAGAATCAACTGACGAAAGAAGAAAATCTCTCATTTCGCAGTACACGATGCTGTTATTCGGGTAAATCACAGCATCGAAAGTTCGCCCGTAATCTTATCCAAAACCGCATCCGTGCTCGGACCGATTCCGATACACGTTACGCTTCCGGGTGCAATCTCGGTTCTTCCCGCATCGGTAATCAGAGAATTCGTGATTCCGTTGGCGTCTACGACGGCCTTAATCTCATAGAGTTTCTCCAAAGAATCCACTTTGAGAACGACCTTCTTCTGACCTTCGGAATACCATTTGTCGAATCCTTTCGGATCCTTTTTCTTCGCGGCAAAAGCACAGTTTACCGCAGCATGGGCAGCCTGAGCGGCAATCTTGCCTTTGGACATCTTGAGATCGCTCCTCATAACGATTACCATCTTGTATTCGTCGCTGACAGATGTTCTGAATGAGATGCCCATGAAAGCATCAATCTTGGATTTTCTATAAAAACAATGCTTTATCGGAGAAACAAATCGATGGAAAAACACGTCACGAAGCCTAGGTGGTGCCGTTAAGAATATTACCGTTGTCATCAATCACGGT
>CAZDCU010000084.1:0-1606 GCA_964504055.1 uncultured Methanomassiliicoccales archaeon | reverse complement strand
TATTAGCTATTTTTTCTGCATTTTTAAATAAAAATTTACACAATCTTGTTCTAAAATATGCAAAATCTAACAAGCTTGTTTTCGAATTATCTGCAATATACTGTTTATATCCAAATGTACTTGTGAGAAGTTGAACCAAATATAAATATGACATAAACTTAAAATCATATTTATTTAATTTAACACAGTTGGTAAAAGTTCTCACATATTCAACTAAATTGTCAATATCAATTCTTCCTTCTTTTGCCTTTGGATCTATGTAACTATAAGATCTAATTACTTCCCACACAATTGGCATTTTGCAAGCTGAAACAAAATCTATTATTGCATTTATTTTACCATCTTTATATATAAACTGTAATAAACTATAATCACCATGAGTATTCATAATAGTCAATTTATTCATATCACTAAAATCTAAGTTATCTCTGACATATTTCAACATAGAAATTTTATCAGTTAAATCCTTATATATTTGTGGATAATTTTCTATAGATATCTTTTTCAACAGCTTTTCTTGTTTATCTATACTCTCGTTAATTGTTTCTTTTGAATACCAACTTGATACATCATTACTAGGTAATTCAACTTTTAAAGTTGCAAGACTTTTAATAATTTTACCTAGATATTCAGCAGATTCCAAAATTTGTTCGTAATTTCCAGTATTAGATTCTATTGTATATCCATCAATAAATTTTTGCATAATTATAACTCTATTTTCATATATAAAACTATATTCACCAGTTATAGTTTTTATATATTCTGGAACTGGAATATTATCTTTTTTTAGATGATTTATAATATTTATTTCCTTATCAATTTCTTCTTTTGTATATTTCGTTTGAAATTCTTTTAATATATATTTGTTTTCATTTAACGAATACAAGTTAGCACTACCACGATTTAATTTTTCAACTTGATGAACATCAATATTATAAATCTTTTTTACAACTTCTATTATCTTTTCATTTGTAAAAACAGTTTCTTCTATCATTTTAAGACCTCCTTTATTTTTATTATGATATTTTTTGAATCTCCCCTTACATTGTAAAATGGTATATTTATTCTAGATAGCCATTTGTATATTTTCGTTCTGTCTATATTCAACATTTCGGTTTCTGTAAATAGTGGAATATCAGAATGCCATGTACAAAATTTAAACATTTTTTTAATTATGTGTTCTTTGTTATTAATTACATCAAAGTATAATTTTCCATTATCACATACACCAACAAGATTTATAATTAACTTAATTTCTATCTCTGATTTAGCTGGGCTTAAAAATACTTCGTTATCCTCACCAATTCTCATGTATAATGAACCACGTCTTAACATTATTTTGTTTTTTACATAACCTAAATGTGTTTGATCTGCTGATACCACTTCAACATTGTTTTCCATTGCTTTTAAACATAGTGTTGTCTTTCCGGAATCAAAATCCCCGACAACTAAAATCCCTACATTATTATAACACAAAACTGCCGAATGTAAAAGAACATTATCATCATCTAGGACTGCATTAGCAATCAAATTATAAAATAAAGGATATAAATCTGTGTGTTTTATTTTATTATTGATAATTTTTTCAATACCACCTATATTCCAT
>CAZDCU010000083.1:0-1681 GCA_964504055.1 uncultured Methanomassiliicoccales archaeon | reverse complement strand
CTGGTTACACAGATGCTTTGGCAAACGGAACGAGGAATGAAGGTTCTTTCATAAATCTCAATGATACTACCAGCATAGCATTGACGAAAGATACAGCGACAGGAAAGATTTCAATTACGAAGTCAGCAGACGAAAATGTAAAGTCATACAAGGTGTCATACAGAGCATTCGCCGAAATGTATTACGCAGGTGGAGAAAGCTACGGAACGATGCCGACGAACATTTCCCTGTATGTTGATCCGGAAAGTACCGTAACAGAATACACTCTCATTGATGAGGACACTTACAAGGGCTTGGGAAAAACGATTACAGGCAGTTGGATTAAATCCGGATCTGCAGGTTATACATATCAGATAATTGATGAATACATCGTGGTCAGCTATGATGTTTATGACTACAAGTTTGTTCTCAATTATAAACCCACACCGTATTTGTCGGCGTATGATTCTGACGGAAAGCTCATGGCAACAGTCGCAATGACTGAAACCAGTGCAGCCTGACGTTGCGTGAATTAAAAACAGGGCCTTCGGGCCCTTCCTTTTTCTTTATTGATCATCATTCTCTTGATTTCCGAAGAACATCCTCCAAATCATTTATCCCAGCATTCTTCGGTATGTTCACGCTCCCGACCGAAACCCAAAGCAAAAGCTTATTAACCCAGTTCTATTCGGGGGGTATACCTGCAAGGGTAGTCAAGCATGGCCAACGACGCTAGCTTGAGGGGCTAGTCCTTAGTGGTCCGCGAGTTCAAATCTCGTCCCTTGCACCACTTTTTATTATTTCGATTAAAAGAGCCGAAGGCTTTGATAATTTTCGGATTAATCTTTCAGTGAGTTATAGAATTCCGTCACGGAATCGAAAATAATCTCGGCACCCGCATCGTTCCATTCTTTCTCGGTAAACGATCCCGACAGTACCGCAACGAATCCCGCACCCGCATCTCTCGCACACAGATAATCCATCAGATGATCGCCGAAATACAGGATCTCATCAGGCTTTACATTCAGTTTTTCGGCCATATGTTCCATGGCAACCGGAGAAGGCTTTGCTTCCCATTCCGGATAGTCGTCTCTTGCAACCAATCCGTCCAACTTATCGTATACGTTGCATCTTTTCAGTGCAGTCTCCGCATACTCTCTGCACCCTCTCGTAAGAACACCTGTAATCAAGCCCAGTGAGTGAATATAATCCAACAACGGAAGAGATCCTTCAAACGGTCTCGCTTCATCCACTCTTTCCATCTCGATATCACGGATAACTCTGCAGATGCTCACATCCGCCTTACGAAGAACTTCTTCATCGTAATGTTCTCTGAGATAACGTATTCCCGAATCAAGATTGAATTTGAATTCCTCGCTGCGGTCGATTGCACTCTCCGGAACACCTAATTTAATCATCTCCCCGAATGCAAGGTCCGCCATCTTCACATAGTCGACATGGGTATCGATAAGAGTACCGTCCATGTCGAAACAGACCGCTTTGTACTTAGAATCCAACTTCATCTGTCATCTGAAATATCAGCCTCCGATAAATACAGTGCCGTCCGTGACCGAAGGTCACGGCGCAGATTATAACCGTATGTTCTCAATACGGTGAAACATATGGATCTGTTCGACGCTACAAGAAGAGAAATCCTGTCAAAACAGGCACCCCTCGCAAACCGCGTCAGACCTAAGACTGT
>CAZDCU010000082.1:0-1768 GCA_964504055.1 uncultured Methanomassiliicoccales archaeon | reverse complement strand
TCAGAAAGCTGCGGAGATTTACGTCGGCCTCGTGGAGGTCAGGAATGACATTGCCGTCCTCAACGGATACGGGAATTACGCCGAATACTGTTACAGGGAGGTTGCCGGAAGGGACTACGCCCCTGCCGAAGCGAAATCGCTCGCAGACCTTGCCGCCCCGGCGAAAGAGATATTCAAGCTGACCGTCAATGCGCTCGGCTCCGACGGTCCGATGAGCTCATCCCGTCTCACCTGGACGTACGAACTCGAAGGAAACGAAATTATCGATGCATTCGAACCGTTCATAGATTCGATGGGCGACGAGTTCGAGAGGCTGCTGGATCACATGGTCGAATACGACCTGATAGATATATGCGACGAGGACGGGAGAATCCGGACATCCTACACCAGCAAATTGTATTACAGCGGAGGTGCGGTAATATATCTGGGAAGCGAAGAAGAAGGGTCGGAATATAACGCACTCCGCGTTCTGACTCATGAATTCGGCCACGCATCCGCGGACAGCCTGAATCCGAACCTGACCGGATGTACAGATGTTATGGAGATTCACTCCCAAGGGCTGGAGGTGTTGTTCGGCACATCCGGCCTCGACGGGAACGATTCGTCCGATGCCATGTGTGCATACGTCCTATTCATGTTGTCGCACAACATATTCATATCGGGGATGATGACGGAACTCGAACTATGGGCCTACGAGACCGAGGCGGCCACGGATTCGCTCACGGCCGATCAGGTCTGCGACAAGTTCATGGCGATACAGGATCAGTTCGGCGTTCATTTCGACATAGAGTTCGGCGGAAAATACTACTGGATAGGTTTCTCCAATCTCTTCACGCAGCCCAACTATTACGTCAGCTACTGCACATCGTCCGTCGGAGCAATCGAGCTGTTCGTAGAAGCCACGGAGGATTACAATGCCGCGAAAGAGAAGTATCTGAACCTGCTGTTCCAGCAGAACATCTACGGATACTCCGCAGCCGTTAAGGAGGCGGGACTCACGAACGCCTTCGACACCGAAGCTGCGAAAGCGATACTGGAGAAGTGCATCGCTATGATAAATGACAAAGAGGGCGCGTGACTGCGTTTCTTATTTACTGAAAATCTTCAGCACATAAGGTACGCCGGATACGGCAGTCAGCATAACAATTGCTGCGGAGAATAATGCAGATACGGTTCCGAATGAATAACCTGCGGCGAATATTACGGCAATCGGAATGAGAGAAAGAAGACAGATACACAGTTTTCCGACGGTGAATTCTCTTACTGTATAGTTCACAAATTTATGTTCCAATACAGAACCTAAAGATGCTCCGATAAGCGAACCGATTACGACAGACTGATTTACAGTCAGTGTGTCTGTGACTGAAATAATAATTAACGCCGCAGCTGCGATTGCAGCATAAATCAGACGTACGGCTGTGAAATGATGTCCGTCTTTTGCTGAAATTTTCATCAGAAAGATGTTGACGGCAATCACCGCAATTCCTGTTGCAATTCCGACGATAATATCCAGCGGAGTGTGGACTCCGAGATACATTCTTGAAAATATCACAAGAAATACAAAGACAGCGATTACAATTCTCCAAAGAATACCGACGTAACGTAACAGCGACCCGTATCCCGCAACCGACGCAACTGTATGTCCGCTCGGAAGAGAATAACCGTTTGTGTGCTTCATCGCACCTCCGTCGGGTTCCACAGAAGAATCCAAAATCCACGGTCTCGGCTGTTTTACCGTTACTTTCATGATGTTGGAAACGCAGATTGC
>CAZDCU010000081.1:0-1780 GCA_964504055.1 uncultured Methanomassiliicoccales archaeon | reverse complement strand
GTCACATATATCTTCAGAACTGGGACAAACTGACGAAAGATGAGGTAAAACTTTTCGATGATCTCAGTATGAAGACCATCACCCCGGAAGATCTTACGGTGTCTGTCAGTGTTCTCAGTGAGGTATTGGAAAGATATCACAATTCCAAAGTAGTGATACTGATTGATGAATACGACGGCGCAGTAAATAATGTCGAAGACTGTGAACTACGTCAGGAAATAGTTGATTTTATCAGAAAAATGCTGTCATGTGCTTTTAAAGGGAACAATTCCCTCCAATTGGGCGTTATGACAGGCATTACCCAGGTAATGCTGAGTAACGATTTCGGCGGATTGAATAACGTAATCAGAGACGATATTCTCAACACCGATTTCGGTGAAATGTACGGTTTTACCGAAAATGAAGTGAAACAGATCTGTGCCGATTATGGTCATCCCGAGAAGTTTGAGGAAGCAAAAGAGTGGTACGGAGGTTACTGTTTCAACGAATCGGAAGTCTGCAATCCCTGGAGTATACTGAATTATGTTCAGAAAAATTTCAGAACAGGTTCTTATTGGGCGGAAACAGGCGGTAACGTGGAGATATACGACATCATATCAAATGCAGATGACGAATTGGCCGAAAATCTGAGGACACTCCGTTCCGGAGGTACTGTCACTGAGGAAGTTGACACTTTGGTAACTTCCGACGGCTACATCAACGTTTATTCACTCATGGCTGTTACAGGTTATCTCAGAGCGATACCCAAAGGACAGCTTTACAAATTATCGATACCGAACAGAGAATTACGTTCCGTGTTTTCGTACGGAGAATCTTCCGGTAACACCGAATAACATCAGGTTCCGAAATCGTAACAAACGGTGCACATCCGCAGCACCGTATACTTTGTACCAGTCAACTATAAGAGAAGGCACGGGTTACAGGCACGCATGATAGTCGTAGGCGGATCGACATCCAGGGACCTTGCGAAAGAGATCGCATCGATACTGGGATGCGGATACATCGAAGCTGCCACCGTACGTTTCCCCGACGGTGAATGCTACACAAGGATCGAACAGGAAACACTGGATGACGATGTCGTCATTGTACAGAACACATACCCGGATGAGAATCTCGTGGAAATGTTCCTTCTGCAGGATGCGGTAAAGAACGCAGGTGCGAAGAAGGTCACATTGGTGATTCCCTACTTCGGATACGCCAGACAGGACCGTGTGTTCAAGAAAGGTGAGCCGGAATCCGCCAAAGTCATGTGTCAGTTACTTTCAAGAGTCTGCGATCATGTGATTACGGTGGATCTCCACAAAGAAAACGTCCTGGAAGCATTCGGATGTCCCTACACAGATGTCAAAGCCGCCAACGCCATGGGTGATTTCTTTAAAGACAAGGACATCGACATGGTGTTCTCTCCCGATATCGGTGCGGCGAACCGTGCGAAGATGGTGGGAGAGAGAATGGGTAAGCCATACGACCATCTCGAAAAGAAGAGACTTTCCGGTACCGAAGTTGTCATTCAGCCCGCATCTTCCGATGTCAAAGGCAAGAGCGTTCTGATTGTCGACGATATGATTTCAACCGGAGGTACGATTATGACTGCGACCACACAGCTTAAGGCCGCAGGCGCGAGGAAGGTTACCGTTGCGTGTACGCACGGTGTGTACGTTAACAACGCACTCGACAGACTGAAGAAATCGGATATTGACGATTTGCTTTCATGCAACACACTGATGTCGGAGACATCCCGTATTCCTGTGGCGGGAATGATTGCCGATGCGATAAGGAG
>CAZDCU010000080.1:0-1870 GCA_964504055.1 uncultured Methanomassiliicoccales archaeon | reverse complement strand
TAATCGAGCTTAAGAATCCGTCTGACAGCAATGCTACGATTTATGACGCATGGGAGCAGATCACCATCCGCTACTGGAGAGATATTCCGCGCCTTCTGCATTATTGCCCGCTTGCCTGCATCTCCGATGGCGTTAAAACAAGGCTTGGAACGGTGCGCACTCCGTATGAACATTTCTATGCCTGGAGACGAGTGAACGATGGGGATGAGCTGTCGACTATGCCGTTTGCAGAGACTGAGGCAATGGTTAACGGAGTATATGCTCCAGTGCGCTTTCTGGAGATTTTCCGTGATTACATTTACTTCCAGGATGCAAACTTTGACTGTAATGAACGCGAGATTGTCTGCCGTTATCCTCAGTTTTTTGCGACAAGACTTCTTAAACGAAGCATCGTGAAGTCTGTCGTCGAACAGTCCGGAAAGGGTGGAACCTACTTCGGAGCAACGGGCTGCGGCAAGACATATACCATGGCATTCCTTGCCCGCCAGCTGGCTCTTCGCTGTAGTGACATTTCGGAGATGGGGTCTCCAACAATTGTAATGATAGTCGACCGCGACGAACTGCAGGAGCAGGGATTGAAGCTGTTCTCGAAGAGCAAGGAGTTTCTGAACCTCGGTGAGGTTTCAGTCGTAAAGAACAGAAAGCGTCTCAGAGAAGAACTTGGAGAGAGACAGAGCGGTGGTTTTTATATCTGTACGATTCAGAAGTTCTGTGACCGCAGGGATGATGCAATCGGCCTTATCAACGAGAGGAGAAACATAATCTGCTTCTCTGATGAGGCTCACAGAACACAGCTGGAAAACTCAAGGACAATTCAATTCAGTAAAGATGCCGATGACAACATGAGGGCTATGGTTTCCAAACCGTATGCCAGGGTTCTCAAGGAAGCGTTTCCACACGCAACATTTGTAGGTTTTACTGGTACTCCTATTGCAGAAACTTATCAGACGTTCGGTGCTGAGATAGACCGTTATACTATGGATCAGGCTGTCGCAGACGGATTGACGGTGTCTATCAAGTATCATCCGAGGATGGCAAAGGTGTCATTCGACGAAACGAAAATCAAAGCTATTGAAGACTACTACAAGAAGTGTGCGGATGACGGTGCGACAGAAGAGGACATTGAGGCAAGCAAGGCGGCCATGAGCTCCATCGAGATGATCCTCGGTGAGCCTTTGAGACTTGAGCGTCTTGCCACGGATATACACGACCATTACATCTCTTCATGTGAAAAGGATCCGGACAGAGTGCAGAAGGCGATGGTTGTCTGCTCGAACAGAAAGATTGCCTACACACTTCTTACGAAATTCAAGGAGAAATATCCTGAGTGGTTCGTGGAGAAGAAGGTTCCTGATGGTGTTGAAGCGACAGAGGAGGAACTCAGCAAATTGAGTTCGATGCCGTTCATGGCAATGGTATCAAGTGTCGGAAGCAATGACGAAGAGGAAATGTACAACTACCTCGGTGGTGTGCAGAACGACAAACGCTCGAAGCGTCTCGATATAGCATTCAAGGAGGAGAAATCCAATTTCCGTATCGTTATCGTCGTGGACATGTGGATTACTGGTTTTGATGTTCCGTGTCTTACGTATCTCTATAATGACAAGCCTTTGAAGAAACACCTTCTTATCCAGACTATCAGCAGAGTAAACAGAGTCTATCCCGGAAAGGATTACGGTATGGTCGTCGACTATATTGGAATCAGAGATAATATGCGGGAAGCCATGAAGATTTACGGCGGTGATTCTTCCGTAGCACCGACTGAGGATGATGTCGAGCAGGCGACTCTACTATTCCGGGGAGAACTGGAAATTCTGAAGGGCATGTTCAGAGGGTATGACCTCAAGCCGTTTTTGAACCCCAAGGAAGA
>CAZDCU010000079.1:0-1894 GCA_964504055.1 uncultured Methanomassiliicoccales archaeon | reverse complement strand
ATAGGGTAGAGTGAGGGTTCTTCCCCACCCTCCCATTGCACCGTACGTACGGGTCTCGTATACGGCGCTACATTAATATAGAATCAGGTGCTACTTCAGATAGTACGCTAATGGGTCGACCAAGCCTGGTCGGCTCTTTGTTTTGTGCCCCAGTAACTCTGGGCTTAGTATGAAGTTTACAACATTCATTCCACAACGCCTATACCAGCCAAGCCTGCTGTTTGCCACTTTGTAGATATCTTCATCTGATAAGTTACATTTCAGTGCATGGTTTAACTTCTGCAAATTCTTGTATATACGTTTTGGCTTCTTCCATTGCTTGAGCAGTACTACCCTTACCTTATGTCTGAGCCACTGCCCATACTTATCCAAGAAGGTCTTCATATTTCCTATCCGATAGTAATTAATCCATCCTCTAATTAGTCGGTTTAACTGCTCAAATGTCGACTTTATCGGTCTTGCCGCTGCTTTACGTCTACACAATATCTCTCGTGTTTTATCATAAAGCCTTTTCTTTCTGTCATCTGCGGGTCTGCATTTCCAGCCTTCCCGGCTTCGCCAGAAAGTAAATCCCAAAAACTTGCTTTTGGTGGGTCTGACCACTTTTGTCTTAGTTGCACTGACCTTCAGTTTGAGCTTTCGCTCGAGCCATCCTGTAATGGATTTCATGACTCTCTCCGCCGCCATCTCACTTTTCACAAATATATTGCAGTCATCGGCGTATCTTACAAAGTGAAGTCCTCTTGCCTCAAGTTCCTTATCAAGCTTGTCCAAATAGACATTTGACAGTATCGGACTAAGTGGTCCGCCCTGCGGCATTCCTTCTTCATTCGGGCTTTCAAGTCCGTTTTCCATTACTCCGGCTCTTAGAAACTGTCTAATCAGCCTTAGCGTTTTCGCATCATTAATGCGTTCTCTGAGTATTGAAATCAGTCTGTCATGGTTTACAGTGTCAAAATATTTTTCTATGTCAAGATCTACTACCCACTCATATCCTTCATTCAGATATTCGAGTGCCTTCTCTACCGCTTGCTGACAGCTTCTTCCCGGACGAAATCCATAACTGCTTTCTGAGAAGTACTTCTCATATCCCAGCGACAGTATCTGTGCCACGGACTGTTGTACTGCTCTATCTGACACAGTCGGTATTCCCAGTGGCCTTTTTCTGCCGTCTGCTTTTGGTATGTAGACCCTTTTAACAGGACTCGGTCTGTAATTGCCTTCACGTATCTGAGTTTTAATCTCTTCCCTGTGAAGTGCAAAGTATGCGTCAAGCTCATCCACCGTCATTTTATCAACTCCGGCAGCACCTTTGTTTCGCCTAACTGCCTTTACAGCCGCATCAATATTTTTGTCTTGTAATATCCATTCGATTAATTCCACCTGTTGCTCCTCCTTCTGCTCGTAAAGCTGCCGAAAACCGTCTCCTCTACCTTTTGCACCCACGGACATACGTTTCCGCTTGCTGTACATATTCTCGATTTCAGACTGTTTCGACCTTGCTTACAGCGATTTGCAATATATTAACATTAGACCCTTCCCCACTGGTGCTGTGGGATACTATGGCCTCAGCTGACTCCCGGGTATGGGCTTTATATCGCACGTACATACTGTACGCTACCCGGGTCTCCCGGGGTAAGACACAGTTCTTTCGCCGCACAACCTCCGGATTTACTGTCTTGGTTTTACGTTTACCTTTAGGGCTTCGGTTTGTTGTGCAACCTTACCCACCATTTAGCCTTATATCCGGTTTCTGTTCGTAAGCTCAACGGCTTTGCTACACCACTTCCTTCACCCTGGCATCACTGCTTCCGGCTTGTGGTTCGCTACACTTGGCGGTAAATACCCGTGACGGGACTTTCACCCGTAAGAACTGTGCCATGCCCGGCACACA
>CAZDCU010000078.1:0-1986 GCA_964504055.1 uncultured Methanomassiliicoccales archaeon | reverse complement strand
TTATCAAAGCTTTTCAGAAAGACCCACATGATTCTTTTTTAGCCGTTGTCGAAGAGGAAGTTGTCATAAACACGGGAATAGTCCCTTCGTTCGCGTTCGAATTGGACGGTTCGAGATGGGTTTTATCGGGATTCACGATAATGAACCGCCGTAAAATCCTCGACGGAGAGTGTCCTCAGGACTATTACTTCAAAACCGATTGGGTCGATCTTGCGATTAACGTGAACACTATGTACGAGCTGCAGCTTGCACGCAGTTACTTCGACTGAATTCCCAAAATCTTCTCGTAGATTTCGTGTACTTTGTTCAGGAGAATCTTACAGTCGACTTTTCCCGATGTGGAAGCTATTGCCGCAACGGACGAACCTCCGCAGCCGACACCTTCCTTGATGTATCCCCATTCGTAAGCCTGCAGACCTTCGTAGGGACTCTCGGAATAATCGATGTTTACGTACACCAACGGGATATCATTGGTAATAGAATCGTTGATTTTGCATACATTCGATCCTTTGTCCTTAACGAGCCATCTCGTCGTTCCGTGTATGACGTTGCCGACAATCGAAGGTTCCAATTCCTTTGCGCATGCGATAACCGCGGACATTTGGGTTCCGCCTGCTACGATAACGGGAACCGTCTCGGCGGCACCGATTATCATTCCGATGTTTACGGGCATCATCGGGTCTCCGACGCATTCGATTGCTTTCAGCGGATCATGTGCCAGCGAACCCGGTTCAATGCCTGCGGCGGCGAACGCTTCATTGACTAATTTCGTCTTAAGTTCCTTGGGATTCTTCGGAGAAGAACTGCTTACAAGATTCTCTTTCAGGACTCCGATTGCCATCATTACGGCCAAAGCCGTAGTGGTTCCTCCGGCGATCGATTCGCTTACGACAACGAAATCATGTCCTCTTGCGAGATTGCGTCCGAGAATCTTCGATCTTTCGAAGACTTCCTTTACATTCTTCACCGCGTGACCTGTTGTAATCTTCTCACCGCATTCTCCGCCCAGTTCGAAGTAAGGCACCTGAGGGAGAACTTTACAGCCGCCGTTCACGATATAGCAGGGCATATCCGACAGAGCCAGCGCAGCCATCGTAAGTGTTGCGGGCGTCGGTATTCCTCCGGGGTTGATCGGAATTCCTTTCATGCAGAGTGTTCTTCCGCATGAGAGCAGCTCGGCATCCGCAGGTCCCGTAAAAAGTGTCAGTTCCGGTGTATCTCCGGCATCGGAGACTCCGGGGATGGTGGATGTCAGCGTGTTGCCGACGGTGCAGGTGAACACACCGCGTTTCCCCCATATTCTGGAAAGTACGTCCTTTGCTGTTTTTTCGTTACCGTAGACGCTCAGTGAATCGGGGATGCGGAAATCCTCTGCCATGTGCGGATAATTACGGAAAAGGTATAATGCATTATCGCAGAACGGTTTCGTGTATCGTCACTGAATTTCTTCGGAGATGATGAACGGCTCTTTATCCGAGGATTATTTGCGGTTAATCATTTTCGAGAACATATTGAGCAATTCTCTGTTCGGTATTGATAATTCGCAATCCCATTCTCCGGGTACTGCTCTGAGATATCCTGTAACAGCCAAATGTGAATACATATTATGGTATTTGCCGAACGTTATTACGGTCTCAACGCTTCCTGAGTCATTATCTCCGGAAATCAAAGTCTGCAGATTCCTGGTTGAGTTGTCGCTTGCTTTCGATATGATGTCATACAGTTCCTTTTCGCTGTTGTCATCCGCCCAATAAGGTCCGGATTCGAAATTATTCCGGACATAGTTCAGTATACTCCAGGGGTTGAAAACTTCAGATTCATTGAAACGGTAACCTCCGTACCACTCTTTTGCTTCCGCATATTTCTCAGGATGGCCGTAATCGGCACAGATCTGTTTCACTTCTTCATCCGTGAAACCGTACATCTCTCCGAAATCGGTATTGAGGATGTCATCTCTCATTACGTTATTCAATCCGCCGAAATCAT
>CAZDCU010000077.1:0-2078 GCA_964504055.1 uncultured Methanomassiliicoccales archaeon | reverse complement strand
CGATTTCGATTCTGCATTCTTTGTACAAATTGAAGGCCCTGATGATCCAATAAAGCACATTGGCGACTGCACCAGGGCCTCTGGCCCTGATGATGTCGCCGAACATGCGCTTCATGTCCGAAAATGTGGACTCCACCTTCCATCTTCTTCCGTATCCGACCGCTTTTTTCCACGCATCTCTGCCGTCTCTGAGAATGAATATGATCTGTTTCGCACGTTCCATACAGCCTTTTGCCTTACCGGAACTCGCACTTCTTTTCGATTTATCCAGACATCCGCGGATGTTTGCGACGAATCTGATACCCAGTTCCCTCATTCTGTTCCAGTTTGTCTTCGCATCATACGCCGCATCGGCGTACACAGCCTCCACTCTGTGTCCGTCGGAAAAAACGGTATCCATGAGTGTATCAAACGCTTTGTTGTCGCCGTAGAATTCCGTTGTCACTGCATATGCCAGCACTCTGTTTGTATTCACATCCACAGCCACATGGAGCTTGTACCATCCGCGGATCTGCTGCTTATTCCAATGATACGCCATCCATCCCGATGCGGGATCCGGAGACATACCCGTGGAATCGACTGCCACTGTCAGGGAAACTTCCGGGTCCGGTTTCACGCCGCCGGACCCGTATGCTATGAGTCTGTAACACAGGGCCTCATTGTGCAGAATGTGAACATTCAGCCTGTCGGATCTCTTTTTGAGCTGGGAATACGAAATACCCGGAAATCCCTTCTTCTTCAGTTCCTGCGATATTCTGGCTGCCGTATCTCTGTACCCTTTTCCGTCGGTTACGAACCTCATCATCGCAGATCTGATTACCGAATCGGGTGTGCGGAAAGGTGCTCCTACCTTACCGGCATTCATTACCCTCAGTTCTTCTTCATGCGATTCTTCCCACGGATTTTCGTTTATTTTACTGACAAACAGCTGTCTGGAAAGGTTTTCGACAGCCCAATTTCTTTTACCTGGAGACGCATCATCCCTCACGTCGGCCACCGCCTGGTTTTGTGGCCGGCCGTCCCCGTCCATCCCAGGGTTGTCTTAGAACCCGGATGGGGGCGTTATCCAGTTCGTCACTGCGGAGAAGCAGACCACCGTGCCGATATCGATTCATAATTAATCGATACCAGCCATCGATTAATTAACGAAAGGGAACGTCAGGATATATAATTATTTAAAACCCGCACATGCCCGATGCTGCCGTTACATCAAATAATTAAGAAACACAGTTCGGAAGATGCACTCCGGCAGATCTGAGAATGGGCATTTTCGCCGAGAAAACAGAAAAGAAGCCTCCGAGACCGATAACAAAAGAAGAACAGCATGCAAACAACATTTCAATGGTAGAAATGGGGGAGATTATAGGCAGTTTCCTGAAATGGAATAGCATTTATGTATCCGAACTCAGGGAAATGAACAGAAACAAAGTAGGCCGCCCCTGGGAATTTGCGGATTCTCTGATTGCCGCCATTCTTTCCCTGATGGTATTCCGCAACGACATGTTCCGTGCCGTTGTGGGGTTTGTCAGACCTCTTTTCGAGACGATCGGCATTAAAGTTCCTTCTCCGTCCAGGCTTCTGGAGCGTGCGAACGAACTTGCCGGGCGCAACGCAGTCAAACCCGATGCAGAACTGAAGGAAAGATACGGCGACAGGGTTCTGGCTCTCTTTGTCAACGGAAATATCGGAAACAGAGTAAGACGCTGCGGAATAGATTCTACAGGGATTTCTATGTCCTCTGTCAATATGTGGAAGAAGAAAAAACACGGCATAGGTACGAAGGACAGGGGCTGGCTCAAAATCCACGCCTTAAGCGATGTGGATACCGGCGAAATTATTGCGTATGCCATCACCGACGAATCCGTCGGCGACGGTCCGATGCTGAAAGTACTGGTCAATCTCGCAGTTGAAAAGGGCCATCTTTTCGACACTGTTTATGCGGATAATGCGTACGAGAGTATCGAAAACTGGGAATGTGTGTGCAGAACGCATAATATGAAGTTCGTAACCAGTTTCAGAAGGGATACTCCGCCGAAAAACAAAGGATCTTCCGAAAGAGGCGAAGCAACACGGCTTTG
>CAZDCU010000076.1:0-2117 GCA_964504055.1 uncultured Methanomassiliicoccales archaeon | reverse complement strand
GTTAAAGAGGAAGCGGTGGTTCTTTTATCGGAAGTAAAAATCAACTTCCGATAAGAGAGCTTATGGTAACTTGATATGAGAATTTATGAAAACCTAAGATGAGAGTTTGAGAGCAACACAGAAATATGTATCCGATTAAGTTAAGCTAAATTAACGCAAACCAAAGATTTTGCTTAATTGAATACTCTTTTAAGAGTTTCAATAACGTCCTGATTTTTGAGCCCGTAATTTTTCAATGAATTCATATCAAACGGGTCTTTCTCGAGCGATTCGATAAAAGCATCTATATCTTTTTTAACCGCATCCGGAAGATTTATTGCATTTTCAAGCATAAGTTCCGCAGAAATTCTTAATACATCTTTTTTGTGTTTTTTTATATCATTGGAATCTACCTTTTCTCCGTTCTTTTTTCGCTCAGTTAAATCAAGGTATGCTTTTGCTTTAAATAAAATGAGATATTCCGGTCGAAGAACAGAAAGTCCGTTCGTGTAAGACTTTCCCGTCAACAATATATTGTAATAATTATCGTCCAACAGAATCGCGGACAGGCTTGACACCGTATCGTCTATATGTATCGGAGTGATTCCGACCGCTTCACGCAGTTCAAAATCACTTTTGCAAAACAGTTCTATCATTTTGGGAAATGCCTCGTTCTCCGGCTTATCGAATCTGAAAAATTGTGATTTTCCTTCGGCAGCCGCTTTATTTCTGTATTTGCCTTTTTGAATAAATTCCCAAAATTTTTTCCCGAACTCGGGAGTCAGTGCCTCAACAATTAGGACTACATCAAGATCCCTTGTGGCTCTGAATACTGTATCGTTGCTCTCAAAGACGATATCACAAGCCGCACCGCCGATGAGAACATACTGATTTTCATAGCCTTCAAAATATTTTCTGAAAGTGTCTAAACCTTTTACCATACATACTCCTCTAACATTTTTTCTGTTGAAATATTAACCCGTTCATCATTGTTTTCCTCTTCTGTAAGAGACAATGCGACACTAAGGGGATCTTCCGACGACTTATTTTTAAAATCAATAAAATATCCCAGTTCCAAAATGACACATCCTATCTTTTCTCCCGGATATACTTGTTCCATCTTTTTAATCCCTGCTTCCGTTATTTCTTTTTTGGTAACCGCATAGGTGGGATATTTATTATCCGAAAGTAAAGAATATTCGCACAATGCACTGATCCCGGCTTTTTTCTTTAACGCAACATCATTTTTCAGTACATACCTTGCAAGAACGGGATTTCTCCAAATAGATTGTGTGTTTTCCCAAAATTTCTTGATATCTGCCGGAACAATAATTACCCTTGATTTTCCCTTCATCCCGAGAATATCTATATTCAAATATTCGATTTCGTCAAAGCATCTGGCGGCCGATGTCTTAGTAACTCCCAATTTTACCGCCGCATCAGACAGCGTTACATTCTCCCATTTTTCATATATTGCGACAAAGACCATTCGTTGTGTCAGGTAAGAGATCAAATGCACCGGAACCAATTTTTTTTCGTTTTTATCCGATAATAAATATCCGATGAACGGCAAATATATCTGTTTTCCCTTAATGACAAACGGAATGCCTTCTTCCAATAATTTTTCTTTAATATAAAATGTTGTTTTATCAAAAAAAATGGCACAATTAAGACAGGCTGTCTTTTCAATTTTGGTGTGGTCTTTCTTAAGCGTTACTAAACCGACATCGCTTTTCGGCTTAATTGCTATCCAGGGGGAACCGTTTGTTTCGACTTTATAAAAGAAATATCTTCCTCGAAATGCCAACGGTAATTGATCACTTAAATATTCCGTTTCATTTATCGTTACTTTTTGACGTAGTGTATTTTCCAAATATTCTTTCATATGAGCTCCATTTTAAAAATGTTACTTTTTTTATGTTACATTTTTAAAATAGCACATCCGGAGTAAAGTATCAATAAAAAACTGAAGAACGGTTTTGCTGTCGGTATATTAAAGCGGATGTTTAATGTCGCATATCGTTTGTCTGACGTATAGAGGGGGAATGTGAATACAGACGGGATTTGAATAAATGGTAATTGAAAAAAGAAAACATACGTTCCCTGCGGGAATCGAACCCACAACTGATCCTTAGGAG
>CAZDCU010000075.1:0-2162 GCA_964504055.1 uncultured Methanomassiliicoccales archaeon | reverse complement strand
ACTCAAGTCTACTACGTATTATGCGGCTTCGCCGCAATCCTTCGCAAACTTAGAGTATAACCTCCCAAGGCGGGGATTTTTCGATTGGTTAACCGATTGGATTTTTTCCTCCATCGGATTGCTCCTCCGGCAACGACCTTCACGACACCCCGCCCCCGACTATATCCACCCACCAAATTTGTAAAATAAGGCGTTCCGGCAAGCCGAAACTTGTAAAATAAGGCGTTCGCCCAACGCAAAATCTGCAAAATAAGGCGTTGGATAACTATTTTACGGATATCTTTGTATCATCTTTAAAGCAGTTTGATACCGATGAAAGAGTCTGATTTAGATAAAAGAACGCTGGAAATAATACTTAGTGACCAAAAACATGAGGTGGATAATTGGTCGAATCAGCATCTATGTTCACGCAACGAAGAGCATCTTGTGGATTTGAACAGTCCACAAGCCCAAGTAGTCATAGGGGTTCGTCGTAGCGGGAAGTCAACACTTTGCTTACAAACACTTGTCGACGCAAAAGTTGCGTTTGCTTATGCGGATTTCGATGACGAGCGGCTTGCCAACATCGGTACCAACCAACTGAATGATGTGCTTGAAGTGCTCTATAAGATATACGGAGATTTTGAATATATATTCCTCGATGAAATTCAGAACATTGACGGGTGGCCACTCTTTGTTAATCGTCTTCTGCGCACCAAAATGCATGTGGTGCTAACAGGCAGCAATGCCAAGTTGCTAAGCAGTGATTTGGCCACTCATCTAACGGGTCGCAGCAGTGAGATTGCTCTATATCCATTTTCGTTTTCCGAATATTGCGACATGAAGGGCGTTGACTATAACCTTAAAACGACCAAAGGTATAGCCCTATTGCGCAACGCCTTTGATGAGTATATGAAGCAAGGAGGTTTCCCGGAATTGTTGCAGATTACGAACAACAAGAAGTATGTTACCAATCTTGTTGACAACATACTGAAACGCGACATAGAGCAGCGGTATAACATCTCCTATCCTGCGCAATTCGAGAATATGGCAAACCATCTTCTCAACGTTTCACCTTCCATATTGTCTACCTCCGACTTGGTTCAACTGTTTGGTTTCAAATCGCCACACACTGTCCACAATTATGTGAAATACCTCAAGGATGCATATCTGCTCGTTGGTGTAAAGAAATACTCCCTAAAGAGCAGGCAACGCACCTCTGGCGAGAAACTATATGCTGTGGATGTAGCGATGATGAACCAAAGAGACAATGCCTTTCTGGGTGAAAACCTCGGATGGCGCCTCGAAACCATTGTACTGAACCACCTTGTAAGGAAGTGCAAAAATGAAGGTTGGGATATCTATTACTTAAGCGAACGCTCCGGAGAATGTGATTTCATTGTGTGCAACGGGAATAAAGTGCTCCAATGTATCCAAGTGTCGTATGATATTTCCTCCGAGAAGACGCGCAAACGTGAAATCAAAGGTCTGCTTCTTGCTTACGAGAAGACAAAATGCGAAAATCTCCTGCTACTGACCGACCATGAGTACGAAGAGTTGGATAAAGACGGGCATCACATCCTTATACAACCCGTTTACGAATGGAGCACCAGACTGTTCAATAGTAATTAGCCTCGAAAACCAAAGGTAACCCCGCTCAAAAAAAGATATATGTTTTGCTCTCAAAAGTCCCGTCTTTTGAAGCCAAAAGATATATCCTTTGCCCCCAAAAGTCCCCTCTTTCGAACGCGAAAGATATATCCTTTGTTTCGTCCCCTAAACCGCTTGTCAATTCCCGAAAAGGCAGGTGGTTTTGCTTGTCAGATTTCCATAAGTGTCCATTATTTGTTTTTGTTTCGGATAAAGGGAACAAATCAAGAGTCATTTGAGGTAACTATTTTTAGCACAATTTGCTGCTAATGTATAAAATTGTTGACGGGCATATTGCAAATCTTAAATAATACATTTATGTTTGCCCTGTCAACCTTCTGCTGAAAGCCCCGGTGGGCTAAGGTGAGGGTTGATATACATATTGAAAAGGCGTAACTAACGCTTTGGTTTTGACTTGTTAGAACTTCGCAAGTGCTTATTTTGCTTTTGTAACCACCTAACACACAATATGTTAGCATTTTTCATACCCCGAAAAGAAACAAAATAGGAACAAAAATGCCCAAGACTGCACT
>CAZDCU010000074.1:0-2205 GCA_964504055.1 uncultured Methanomassiliicoccales archaeon | reverse complement strand
TCTTTCTGTTCATCCATGTCGACCTGATGGTCGCTCACATCGTATTTCTTCAACAACTCAATAGGCGGATTGCGGAACGACAACAAATCCAACTTCGGATCGTATTCTCCCAAACTGGAAGCATCGTATACTTCACCTCCATACTCAATCATTTGTGACATAATACTTATGTTTTAATTATTTGTAATTGTTATTAGGTTTCGCAGCACGAAACAAAAGTATGGCATGGGGTATGCCATACTGATGTGTAGGTTAACAGAAACCTACACGTTTGCGGGGGTTTTTTGATATTTTTTCTTCACTACATAGGGATTCCAACTTATCCAAAGTTGGTTTTTCGCCTTTGATGACCTCTTGCATCAGTGCTTTGCGGACAATATTGTCTATCTGACCGCCACTAAACTCATAACCGGCAGCAAGTGTTTGGGCATCTTGTGCCGAGAGTAAAGGCAGTTTGTTCATCCAGATATTTTTCTTAGCTTCCACAGTGGGATTGTCGAAACGTATCTTGAATAGGAAGCGACGTTCGAATGCTCCATCGAGGTTGTCTGCAAGATTGGTTGTGGCGATGAGTATGCCGTCGAGATTCTCCATCTCCTCCAAGATGATGTTCTGAATGGCGTTCTCCGTCTGCACCACGCTGCCACTATTTACATCTTTGCGTTTCGAAAACACGGCATCGGCTTCGTTGAAGAGCAGGATAGGCTTCACCTTGCTCTTGTTGCATAGACGGCGATAATCCGTGAACACCTTCTTGATAAGTTTCTCGCTTTCGCCAAACCAACAAGTCTTGGTGGCACTGATATCGACGTGCATGATGTCGCGCCCAGTAGCTTTAGCTATCTGCATCACACTTTCTGTCTTTCCCGTCCCGGGTTCGCCGTAAAGCAATACACATATTCCCTTGGGCAGATGGTTCTCTTCAAGACGGACGCAGAGGTCCTCGTAGTATTTATCATCAAGGCTGTTGCGAAGTAGCGACAGTTGCTGGGAAAGTCCGTTGGAGAAAAACAACGTCTTTTCTTCTATTTTGTCACACGCAAGCAACAGCTTGTCCGACACCTTCTCTATATACAATTCAGCATCTTCGCCTAATAGTTTTACTTTCCCCTCATCTGTCATAACAATATGTGTTTGCTCACCGAACAGATTAGACGTTTTCTCTATCCTCACCAACCCAAGTGTCTGCAACCGATGATGTTCTTCCTTAAACTGGTTTAAAACACATTTACGCATTCTACAAGGGTATATATTTCTTATATCATACGATAAAAATGTCAAGTTATCATCTATAACGTTTTTTCCGACACTATAGAATAAGACACGTTCGAATTCGTCCGGTATCAAGCGGTTGATTTGTCCTACCTCGGGAATATGTTTGTTGGATGCTTCCAATCCTTGCATGACCCTTTTAATTTTAGAACGACAGATACAATCGCCCCAGTTGGAGTCATAGTTATCTTTATTATGAAAGAGCTCTTCCACCCTATTGATGACTCCATATATATCCTGACACTTTAATGGTTTGCAGAAAGCATAAATATCTTCACCATAGAAGAATTCTTTTCCTGTATCGGTAAGACGGAGATAATAGTAGTTATCATCATCTTCACTCTTTTCCACAAGTCCGAGTCGCATCAATATCTGTTTCTCATCCATTATTGTTTTTTTTACCAATATGCGTTGACTCATATTTGAGTATATATCTTTCATAGTACAAGCCAACTCGGAACTTCCCGCTCCATCTTGAACAAAATTATCTTTGCATATATCGTAGAAGAGGATTCTGTCAAGAATATCTTCGACATCCTTTTGTAAGGTCTTGACAAATGACAAATGAGGATTACTTTTTTCGAGTTTCTCTGCGAATACCACCAACTCCTCCGTGAGAACATTTTTGTCTTCCACCTTTTCAGCTATCTTCTCACAGAATTCATATTTATCAATCTGCACATCTTCCTTATTAACAGTAGTAATCTCCACCGGTCTGTTTTCCACTATAGCAGCCATCACCTCATCGCTGACTACATAGTCCTGATACATGATATTGCTATCCCTTCCACATCGACGTTCAAGAAAGCCCTTGCTCTCAAGAGATTTGAGAGCAGGCACGTATTCTATCATATCCAGTGAAGAACATCCAAAATATTTGGACAAGTCATCCATATTGGAATTTTGGTCTCTGCATGTAAGGTCGAAATGTGC
>CAZDCU010000073.1:0-2207 GCA_964504055.1 uncultured Methanomassiliicoccales archaeon | reverse complement strand
TAGCGCCTGCCGCAGGGGTTTCGGGTGAATTATATAAGGTCCCATCACTTCACTTTGTTCATGAAACAACTCCCTGTCGGTGTCCAGGACTTCATAGAACTCCGCAAAACAGACAAGTACTATGTGGACAAGAGTATGCTGATAGGACAGATACTGAGTCAGAATGATTTGGGTGTTTACCTCTACACAAGACCGCGCCGTTTCGGAAAGTCACTTAACCTCAGCATGTTGGATGCCTTCTTCAACATCAAATACAAGGGAAACACATGGTTCGACGGATTGGAAATATCCAGACATCCGGAATTCGATTCTTACAGAAATGCATTTCCGGTAATCTATCTCGATCTCAAGGAGACTGATTCTAAAACAAAAGAGGGATTCTTTCTCAATATGAACGGAGCCATCCTTGGGGCATACAAAGAACATCTGTATCTCAGAGAATCAGGCATATTGACGGAAGATGAGGAAAATCTTTTCAAAGGCCTCATGAACTACAATGTTGTTCCGGAAATTCTCGGGAAATCTCTCAAGGTACTTTCGGAAGCATTGGAAAGATATCACGGTTCCAAAGTGGTCGTGTTGATTGATGAGTATGACAATGCCGCTAACAGAACCGAGGACTGTGTTTTGCGCCAGGATATGGTCGATTTCATCGGAAAATTATTGTCACACACACTTAAAGGCAATAATTCTCTTCAAATCGGTATTGTCACCGGCATTATGCAGATAGTCAAGGCAGACATCTTCAGTGGAGTGAACAATCTGTCTGTGAACAATATAACAGACACAGAATCTGATGAGATGTTCGGATTTACTGATAAAGAAGTAAAACAAGTCTGTACTGACTACGGCCATCCTGAGAAATTCGAAGAAGCAAAAGAATGGTACGACGGATATCGTTTCGGCGATGTTGACATCTACAATCCATGGAGCATACTGAACTACATTCAGAAAAACTTCAAACCGGATTGTTATTGGCTGGGTACAGGCAGCAGCGACATCATAACCAATGTCATTATGCGTGCTGATGACGAACTTACAGATAATCTGCGTATTCTCGGTTCTGGGGGCAGCATAAATCATGAAGTCACTACCATGCTTACTTCCGATGACCTGAATGATCCCGATACTGCGTATTCACTTATGGCAATCTCCGGTTATCTTAAAGCGATTCCGAAAGGCAATGAATATGAACTTTCGATACCGAACAGGGAATTGTTTACGGCATTTTCGAAGATGATTAACAGCGGGGCATTCAAAACGAGAAACGGTTACGGTAAACTCAAGAATTTTACCGATGCTGTTATGAGCAACAATACGCAGGTTATGAAAAGTGCGCTTTACGAGCTCATCGTGGCGATGAGTTCCCGTGTTTTGGATAATGAACATTCATATCAGGCATTCATTACGGGAATGCTCATGAGCCTATGTGGAAATTATGATGTCAAAGCCGATTTCGAGAACGGAAAAGGATACTATGATATTATGATGGAGAAGAAGAAAGGCATCGGTCCGAATGTTGTTATGGAACTCAAAAAATCTTCTGACAGCAAACATCTCGAAAACGATGCAAATGCAGCTCTTCGGCAGATTAAAGACAGAGACTACGCACACGGTCTCGAAGGCAAAACAATTCTCTACGGAATCGCATTTTCAGGCAAAGAGCCGTTCATAATCTCCGAAGAAATCTGAACTGTCATGTGTGTCTGTTCGGATGCAATCGCATTACTTTGTCATCCGTCTGCCGAATTTGAGTGAGTATTATAAAGGGTCTGCTGACTTGTTCAATTTATGAAACAGCTTCCTGTGGGCATCCAGGATTTCAAAATGGTTCGCGACGAGGATTATTACTTTGTGGACAAAAGTATGCTCATAGGACAGATACTGAGTAGTTGTAAAAACGGTGTTTACCTTTACACAAGGCCACGCCGTTTCGGAAAATCTCTGAACATCAGTATGTTGGATGCCTTCTTTAACATCAAATACAAAGGAAACACATGGTTCGACGGATTGGAAATATCCAAACATCCGGAATTCGATTCTTACAGAAATGCGTTCCCGGTAATCCACCTCGATCTCAAAGAAACAGATTCAGAAGATATGAAAGGATATCTGAATAATGTGAACAATGCCATTCTCAAAGCATACAGAAGTCACATATATCTTCAGAACTGGGACAAACTGACGAAAGATGAGGTAAAACTTTT
>CAZDCU010000072.1:0-2313 GCA_964504055.1 uncultured Methanomassiliicoccales archaeon | reverse complement strand
AATATGGATAAGACCGCCGAGAATTACAATGAATGGTATCTTGACATCGTCGAGAAAGCCGGACTTTCCGATAAGAGATACCCGATTAAGGGAATGAACGTATGGACTCCGTACGGATGGAAGATCATGAGAAACATCGATACTTACATCCGTAACGAATTCGACAAAGATCACGATGAGGTTTCTTTCCCTCTGCTTATTCCCGAGACTGAGTTCAAGAAAGAGAAGGACCACATCAAAGGATTCGATTCTGAAGTGTATTGGGTAACACATGCGGGATTGGACGAGTTGGATGTGAGATTGGTTGTAAGACCTACGAGTGAGACCGCAATGTATCCGATGTTCTCACTTTGGATAAGATCGCATCAGGACCTTCCCATGAGGGTGTATCAGATTGTGAACACCTTCCGTTATGAGACCAAACAGACACGTCCGTTCATCAGAGTAAGGGAGATTCACTTCTTTGAGTCGCACACATGTCACGATTCCGAAGAAGACGCACAGGTTCAGATCGAAGCGGATATCGATATTCTGAAGAGATTCATGAAGAAACTCTGTCTTCCGTACTACCTGCTCAGGCGTACGGATTGGGATAAATTCCCCGGTGCGTACTACACCGTGGGTATTGACACAGTGGTTCCGAATCTCAGGACACTTCAGCTCGGTTCGATTCACCACTACAGGACGAACTTCTCAGTTCCGTATGATATCACATACGAAGACGAGAACGGAGAGCACAAACATGTGCATCAGACAACCTTCGGAATGTCTGAGAGATTGTTGGGTGCGGTTATTTCGGTACACGGAGACGAGAAAGGACTCTGTCTTCCTCCCGCGATTGCTCCGTTCCAGATTGTGATTATTCCTATTTTGGGAAAAGACAACACAGTGGATGTCACTGCGGAAGCACGTAAGATCGAATCGATTCTTTCGGATGCTGGATTCCGTGTGAAGTTGGACGACCGTGACGTACGTCCCGGAAGCAAATACTACGACTGGGAAATCAAAGGCGTTCCGCTTAGATTGGAACTCGGAGCGAGAGATATTGCCAATAAGGTTGTTTCCTTTGCGAGGCGTGACACCGGAGAGAAGGGAACCGTTGATCTGGAATCTCTTGTTCCCGGTGTTAAGCTGATTCTCGACCAGCAGATGAAGGACATGGAAGAGAAAGCATGGAAGTTCCAGAAGGATGCCATTACAGATTTGGTTTCAATGGACGACATCCCCAAGGATACCGACGATGCGAAACTTCACGTGTACAGATTCGGATGGTGCGGATGCCCCGAATGCGGACACAAGTTCGAGGATGAGCACAACATCAAGATTCTCGGTACACCGTATGTTCCCGAGGAATACGACGGTAAGTGTATCGTCTGCGGTAAGAAAGTCACCGTCCCTGCCTACGCGGCAAGGACGATGTGATTCCCGGAAGCGGAATCATTCCTTCAGGAATGATTTCGCTTCCGAATAGATCCTGTCCGCAGCGTCGGACGAGATCCAATCTTTTTCCAGCTCTTTCAGCTGAAGATTGTATTTTTTGACGTATTTTTCACATTCTTCCTGGAAGTGTTCCTGATCTCCCATTCCGGTGTCGATCTTCAGGGCGTATTTGTAATCGGCCAAATCAAGCATGAATTTCATGTATTCCTGCGGAGTCATTCCGGATACTTCCGCTCCTTTGAATAAGTCCTGAGATGCCATGAATTCGTCCTGACTGCAGGCCATAGCCGGTGTGAGGTACATCACACCGGGATATCTTCTGATGAGTTTCAGATAATTCTCGGAACTTCCCAACGGAACGCAGATACAGTCGTCGCAGATCTTTCCGTGACCGTCCGTGAAGATTGTAACGGGTGTTTTGAGTGTTTCTTTGCACCAGTCGAGAATTCCCAGGAGGCCGTTTCCGCATAAACCGTAGTACAATGCGATTCCGTCGACTCTTCCGTCGATGCGGATGAGTTCGTCTCTGATTGTATCGCCGAGATTTTTCGGTTCGGAATGAAGGCCGATATCCATCATCCAAATGACTATTGAGTATCCTCCGTCGGATATCCTTACTTTTCCTTTCAGGAAATCGTCTTCGTCTATTCCCGTGTACTCGATATTACTGTGTTTCAGTTTGGGAATGAGTGTGTCTGTGTTCTTATTTCTGAGAAGATAGATTTTCTTCTCTTCGCGGTCCTTCAGTATGCTGTAGACCATCTCGTCTTCGAGGATGGGACAGGCAATCATTGCAAGTGTTCCGCTGGTCATGTGTTCGAGAATTGATTGTGTGTTGATAAATGGGTAAGTATCACGGGTGATACCTGGACG
>CAZDCU010000071.1:0-2390 GCA_964504055.1 uncultured Methanomassiliicoccales archaeon | reverse complement strand
CTTTCAGGACTCCGTTCAGAACCTGTTCCACGGAGTTGTTTGTGGGTGCGATAATTGCAACCCTTCCTCCCTTTCTGATGTATGCGATAATCGACGTTGCAAGAACATACTGGGTCTTTCCCGTTCCGGGTGCTCCCCATATGTACGATAACCTGGAACTAAGAATTGTTTTTACCGCTTTTCTCTGCTCCTCCGACGGAGTGCTTCCCATGGGGAATGTAAAATCGGCATCTTCGACAAATGAAGGCTTGGTTACCGGATATCCTATCCTGTCTCCGTATTCGGTGAAACAGTCCAAAGTCAGTTTGATGAGCCATTTCATGTCTACGATAATCTTGATATCTTCATCGGAGCGGTTGTTGATTATCTCCATCAGCTTATCCGAGGGATACGCACGTACGGTCATCGACTGTTCGTCGTATTCGTCAAAGTACACGGAATATCCGTCGGGCTGTCCGTCTTCGAAGTAAAAATCCTTATCTCCGATGCAGAGGCCCAGACTGTCTGTGTCGTTCAGTTTTGTGAACAGTGAGATAATAAGATAATCGCTCTTTCTCGTAATCGAACGTACCTCGTTGATAACCATCGAAACAAGTTTGCTCTTGGTAAGATCCATCCCTTTCTGTACGGCTTCGATCTGTTCGTACATATCCTCACAGGATTTGATTGCGATAGATCTCAATTCTTCGGAATCCGTATCACTCACCCCTCAGAATTTTGGATGAATCGGAAAGTTTCAGCTGAGAACGTCCTGTGTAACTGTTGTGTTCCACGCTTACTTCGGTAATACATACGTCATCACCGGGTTCGGCATTCAATTCTCCGTTCCAGAGAAGAAAATCCATTTTGTTCCCGTCCGAGAATCTGAATACACCTTTGACTGCGGGACCGCTTCCGCCGGGACGTCTGTTCTGTATGCTGTAGATTGCTCCGGAAACGGTGACGTTTTTCATTCCTTCTTTGATTTCATCGTAATTTACGGAAAACTTCAGATTCCTGGAATATGCACTCGATTCTATTTTTACGTCGGTTTCTTCGAAAGAACCGCCTCTGTCATTCAGAACTATGGATTTTTCGAAATCATCGTAGACTACTTTCCACCCTCTGAATCTGTATACTTTTCCTTCTTCGAAATCGGGTTCTTTGTTCCACATGATTATTTTGGATTCGGAGGTTTCGTCTTCTACGAATACGGTAAATTTCAGATTGTCTCCTCTGAGCATCTGACCTCTGATTTCGGATACTTTTGCTGTAAAATTGATGGTTGAACCGCGTTTGATGCTGAGATCGGAAAGCGGAGTATCGGGTTCGACAGGTGCGATATAATCGCGGTCGGTTCCGCCGTAATCTTTGATAATGGCTCTTTTTGACGATTCGATATCCATCAGGTACCTGTTGAGATAAAGGCTGATCCTTTCCTCCAATTCGGAGATTTCCACAGGCCTTTTGATCATGGTCTTCAGTGATTCCGCCTCTTTCCTGATGTCGATATCTTCGTTCAAGTGATCCCGTCTCCGGATGGGTTACGGTGTAGATAAAGTGTCCTTGGTTTGGGGATGTGAATGACATTGTCGAGACAGAACAGAATATTCGAAATCTATTTATGCCCCCCCCCCTGACGGTACTTATGACTGAGGACATTTTTGATTTAAGCAATAATAAGATGACAACCAAAGAACGTGTTTCTATCGCCAAAAAAGTAATCGGAGAAATGAAACTAAGAACTAGTTATGATACTGCAGTATCTGCAGAAGAAGATGGAAATTTTGATTTTGTACCGCCAGATTGGATACTTAAGGACGAGTATGATGGCGAACTGATTATTGAAAAACCACGGATAAAAATTACAATAGGTGATGAAATCATATCTTTCAGTTGTATTGTGTTTGGTGACGATAGGAATATTATGAGATATTGCAAAGTACGTGCAGGCACCCTTAACTTCACTATGGAATACGATGAATCTGATAATTCAGCAGTTTTCAAAACATTTGTCCCGATGATTTCTGATGCACACTTTGAATCCTATTTTGGAGCAATGCTGGCTAACAACATTGGCATATGCCAGTGGATGGAAGAAGATTGTAATATGTATAAATTTTTTACAAACGAAAAGATATGATTAACAACAGCACACATCTTTTCCGATAATTTGAGAATTAATTATCCGTGAATCGACATTGCTAGAACACATATCTCTGTAACGCCACCGACCATTTTGTATGCCACAACATATGTTACCTAATCTAACACATAGTGCCAATGTAAACCAAAGACCTTATGTGAAATCAATTTAATGTTCAAATTCACCTAGTCCGGTCCCCCCAGTCACCGACCCCGAACCTATATCATTTATATTATGAATCTATATCCATTTGTTATACTGGAGA
>CAZDCU010000070.1:0-2435 GCA_964504055.1 uncultured Methanomassiliicoccales archaeon | reverse complement strand
ACTTTGAGAATCTGTTCCTCTGCGGTTAATTCCAAATCAAGCATTTCCTGATTCTGCGCATAGTAACCGATTTTTGCACCGGGTGCAACCCATAATTCTCCTTTATACGGTATTTTTTCAAGCAATGCTTTGATAAGTGTACTTTTACCCTGACCGTTTGAGCCGAATATACCGATTCTCTCGCCTTTCTGTATATCCAAATCGATATTCTCAAGAATTGTTTTTCCTCCGAGTTCCACGGACAATCCTTTGGCGGTGATTACGTTCTTCCCGGATTTGTGGGCAGTTTGGATTCTTACCGTAATCTCTCTTGTTTCCTCGGGTTTTTCTTTCTCTTCGATCTTGTCGATCATTTTCTGCCTTGTTTTATGCAGAGCCATAAACCATTGGTCTTTGTGCAATTCGTCGGCAATTTTCTGCTGGACTTTTTTCTGTATGGTGTAGTTTCTGTACTCTTTTTCCATACGTTCCATGTCCAGCTGTTTTTTCATGATGAAATCGGAGTAGTTTCCTTTGTATTCCCTTGTTTTACGGTTGGATATTTCGGTGACTCTTGTTACGACTTTATCTAAGAAATATCTGTCATGGCTTACGACCAATACGGAACAGTGGGAATCGAGAATGAAATCTTCGAGAGATTCTACGGTTTCTATGTCAAGATGAGACGTAGGTTCGTCCATAAAGATTATGTCGCAGCCTTCGGCCTGGATGTAAATACGGGAAAGCATGACTTTTGTTCTCTCTCCTCCGGAGAGTGATGACATTTCACGGTCTGCGATATCCCAGGATAAACCTACTTTTCTGAGAGATTTTCTTTGGTTTTCTTCGTTTTCCAAATCCGCTCTTGATAATTCCTGTTCGAGTTCCGCGTATTCGGTTGTAAGTGAATTCCAATCGATGTTTCCGCCGGATGCCATTAAATCGTCGATTTCCTGCATTCTCCTGCGGAGATGTTCCACATGACCGTACGGACGGCCCAATACTTCACGTACGGTTGCGGAAGAAGAATCCGCAAACTGTTCGAGATATCCGATACGGTGTGTGTTGCGGATGATTTCTCCGGTGTCGAATCTTTCCAAACCTAAGAGAATCTTCATGAAGGTACTCTTTCCGGCACCGTTGATACCTATCAGGCCTACTGCATCGCCTTCATTCAGCTGAAGATTGGCACAGTCGAGAATTCTGTGTTCTCCGAATGATTTTGAGATGGCTTCGGCCCTGAGAAGCATACCTCGACATACTGGTTCTGTGATAAATGCTATGTGGATATCACAGACGGAGTAGGTGTCTGTTATTTCGTTAAAAGAAAGACCGATACGCCGTCTCCGACGGCGTATCGGTGTCGGAAAGATTCCTTTCCGAAAAAGATTTCATTCTTTCTTCGCGGCAGCGACGGATGCATCGACGTATTTCTGCCATACGGCTTCTAAATCGGGTCTCTGCATCGTCTCCATGACGTAGTCGGCGAACTGGTTGCCTGTGGCACCCGTGTCCCTTCCGGTCATGACGAGTTTCTTCTCAAACTGCGTACAGATATCGAGAGCTTTGTTGAGTTTGTTTGCTTTCTCGATTTCTCCGATGTGCTCCATCATCATTGCAACCGCTTTGATCATCGAGCACGGGTCGGCGTACTGCGCACGGCCTTCGGTAACCATCCTGGGAGCGGATCCGTGGATTGCCTCGAACATTGCGTACCTCTTTCCGAGGTTTGCGGAACCGGCTGTTCCCACACCGCCCTGAATCTGTGCAGCCTCATCTGTAATGATATCTCCGTACAGGTTGGGAAGAACGAACACTTTGAAGTTGCTCCTCCTTGCGGGGTCGATGAGTTTTGCTGTTGTGATGTCGATAAACCAGTCATCCCATTTAACCTCAGGATAGTCTTTTGCGACTTTCTCCGCAATTGAAAGGAATTTACCGTCGGTTGTCTTGATGATGTTGGCTTTTGTTACCAATGAGACGTAATTCTTTCCTGTCTTCTTTGCGTGTTCGAATCCCGCTCTGATAATTCTCTCGGTACCCTGTGTTGTTGCGACACAGAAGTCCATTGCGAGATCGTCCGTAACATTCACACCGTCGGAACCGAGTGCGTAGCTTCCTTCCGTGTTTTCTCTGTAAAAGACCCAATCGATTCCCAGTTCCGGAACGGAAACAGGTCTGACGTTTGCGAAGAGATCGAGCTGTTTCCTCATCGCTACGTTTGCCGACTCAATGTTAGGCCACGGGTCGCCCTTCTTGGGTGTTGTGGTAGGACCTTTAAGGATAACGTGACATTTCTTCAGTTCTTCGAGAGTATCGTCGGGAATCGCTTTCATTACTTCCACACGTCTCTCGATTGTGAGTCCGTCAATCTGTCTGATTTCTACTTTTCCTGCTTTGATCTTGTCTGCAAGGAGGAATTCCATGACTCTCTGTGCCGATGCGCAGATGTACGG
>CAZDCU010000069.1:0-2634 GCA_964504055.1 uncultured Methanomassiliicoccales archaeon | reverse complement strand
CCCTCTGCGAATCAAATCGAGTACCAGTGATTCACGCTCTGTCAGATTCGTTGCAGTGTTTGTTCCTTCACCGTTTTCTCTGAACGTCACACGCAGACCTTTGAAATATTCCTCAAACAGCGGGGCCGGAAGATTTTTCTCCGCACAAAGATCCAACACCATTTTGATTCCTTTGCCCCATTTCTCAATGAAACCTGCTTCGTGAAAAGCCTCAGCCAAACGGCGGTTACGCGGTGCGGAAGGATGTTCCTTCAGAAGAGTTTCTATATCCCATCCGTCCGGAAGTTCACCGTAGTTGAATACAGACATCTTATTGCGGTAAACTCTCACCTCTATCGGCCACCCTACCGAATAGTCATTGTGAATTACAGCATTAATCAGTATCTCACGGACTGCTTCACGCGGGTATTTGTAAACCGTTTTCCTTTGCATTTGGTTGTAGTCAAAGTGTCCCGGAACAAATTTATCAAATATTATCTCGGACGCAGTATCAGGCATCATAATCATTGGGCATTTGACATACTGTTCGCGGAGTAATTCTCCCCTGTCATCGAATTCACCAATCTTGAGATATGCATCCAATACATATTTTGAAGGTTCAGGACAAAATAATATTGCTGCACTCCTGGAAATCCTTCCCTCAGCATCAATCATCCCGAGATTCGACAATACATTCTCAACTTCCGAATCAGATATCTCTTTGACATCTGGAGATACTTTCTTCGACGCTTTCAGAAAGAATAAAACCGCATCTTTAGAAAGGTCACTAATATCGACGTTATCGACAGTTAAATCCGTCCATGATAAATTCGAACTTTGCAGAATTTTGTCCTTTAATTCATGGCCGGAAAGCGCTCTTGTAGTGCTCCCTGATTTAACCCAAAGTTTACTTCCATAGAAAATAGGATCGGAACTCTTTTTCACTGTAATGGAAATGCAGTCTTTACCGTCTTTGACATAATGATCAACAGCTGGTACGATTCCCAAACCGTTCTGAATATCGTCCGGAATCTGTTTCAGATTCTTCTCGAGAGCATTTACACCAAATACATTACCGTCATCATCGATTCCGATGTGGAGAACGCCTCCGTCGGTATTTGCAAAAGCGGCAATATTGCGAAGATATTCATTCTTCCATTCGCGCTTAAATTCGGTGTGCAAATCTTCCCTCATGACACATCTGCAACGATTCGGCACAATAAAAACGCTCGTCTGTTATTACGGTTAATTGACAAATAGGCCTCTTTCTCTCAAATGTCTCTCGGTCCTTTATCTTATAGACCTAATGTACGTCTGAAAATAATAATCTGAAGATCGCTCCTGCCAACATCATTCGTGAAAATTACCTTGTGAAATCAGTGAAAATTCCCTTATTATATAAGTAACACATTACATTCGACAGAATGATCGAGAACGACAGATACCTCCCGAGACTCGTCGACAGTATCGTCGAAGAGACCCTGGCCGTCAGCGGCGCAGTACATATGAAGGGCCCAAAATACTGCGGTAAAACCTGGACTTCCAAGCACCACTGCAACAGTTTCTATCAGTTGGATCTTCCGGACGGAGACTACCGCAATCTGAAATTGGCTAAAACAGACCTGAAATATGTACTGAACGAAGATTATCCGCGCCTGATCGATGAATGGCAGCTTCTCCCCGCAGTATGGGATGCAGTCCGCAACACCGTCGATGAGGAAGGCCGCAAAGGGATGTATATCCTGTCTGGGTCATCGACTCCCAAAAAAGAATCGAGACCGCTCCACAGCGGACTCGGCAGAATCGCACCCGTTCACATGAGAACCATGTCTCTGTTCGAATCCAAAGATTCAGACGGTGCAGTATCGCTGAAGGGTTTGTTCGATAATAATTTCGTCAACACTCCGATAAAAGACATTTCGCTTGATACACTTCTCAATCTGACCGTAAGAGGCGGATGGCCCGGAAATTTGGATTGAATCCGTCACAGGCAGCGAAAGCTATGTCTGTGTATGCACGGCAGATATGTTACGAGGATCTTCTTACAGTCAACAGCAGGAAAGATCCGTCAAGGATGATGCGTGTGCTCAGATCTCTGTCACGTAACGAATCGACCTTGGCAAGTAAAAACGTCATCGCCAGAGATATGAAAGAATTCGATGACGACACAATAACTGATGACACAGTCGGAGAATACATATCGGTGCTTGACAGAATGTGTCTCATTGAGAATCAGGAAGCATTCAACCTCAACCTCAGATCTTCGGCACGTGTAGGAAAAACACCTAAGAGGCATCTGACAGATCCTGCCTTAGCGATATCCGCACTCGGATTGACCAAAGATATGCTGCTGAACGACCTGAATACGTTCGGATTTATGTTCGAAGCGATGTGCGAGAGAGATTTGCAGATTTACGCTTACGTAAACGGAGGAAATCTCCGTCACTACAGAGACGGGAAAAGAAGGAAAATCGATGCGGTCGTCGAGATGCCGGACGGAAGATGGGGTGCGTTTGAGATAAAACTCGGTGAAGACGGCATAGATGAAGGCGCGGAAAATCTGAAGAAAATCGATGCGATGATTCGCAATGATCCGAAGGGGAAACCTCCTGAATTCCTTGCGGTTATCTGCGGAATGTCTTCTGCGGCATACAG
>CAZDCU010000068.1:0-2711 GCA_964504055.1 uncultured Methanomassiliicoccales archaeon | reverse complement strand
GGATCGTGAGCTGGGTTTAAAACGTCGCGAGACAGTTTTGTTGCTTTTTGATGGAGGTGTTGGTACCTGACGAGAAGGACCCTTTAGTACGAGAGGAACAGGGGTCCGTCGCCTCTAGTTGATCAGTTGTCTGACAAGGCACTGCTGAGCAGCCACGCGGTAGTGGATAAGAGCTGAAGGCATCTAAGCTCGAAGCCATCTTGAAAAAGAGGTACCCATAGAACGCTCATAAATGATGAGTTTGATAGAAGTGGGGTGTAAGTACCGAGGTTTTCCGAGGTATTCAGCCCGCACTCACTAAAGTTCTTTTGACGTCGCTGGGGTGTGGTCTAGCAGTTAAACAGGTTGCGTATGAATTATTTCTCATCTTTTCATTCATTTTTCATATTTTATCAAATAGATTAAATACAAATTGTCTGTACAGCAATTTGATGACTATCCGGCAGATTGAGCCTGCGTTGCTCTTCGATTCCAACATTTATCTTGTTCTCGGATCAAAGGGCACGGCACTTATCGACACAGGCACCGGATTCGAGTCTGACACTGTTGTAAAACGTGTCACCGACGCTTTGGATGGCAGGTCTTTGGATTATGTGATACTTACACATCGTCATTACGATCATGTAGGCGGTATGACAGGTATCCTTTCCAGGTTCAAACCGAAGATATATGCGGGAAGATTGGATGCTCAGCCTCTCAGAGAGGGCGATTCCGAATCCACTCTCGGAACTAAATTCGGAGGGAAGATTTCTCCTATGGATATAATCGACTTCAACGAAGGAGATTCAATCGACCTCGGAGATCATGTTCTCACATGTATCGAGACACCCGGCCATACAATAGGATCGATCTGTATTCTCGATGAGACAACTAAATCACTGTTCTCGGGAGATACATTCATGGTCGGAAGTGTCGGAAACTATTCTCATCCTACCGGTTCGGCCGATGCATTAATCGATTCGCTGAATAAGTTACGCAATATCGATTTCGACGGTCTTTATCCGGGTCACGGTCCTTCCGTCAGGTCAGACGGTAAACAATATGTAGGAAAAGCATTACAGATTATGGGGGTATATTGATGCAGATTTTGAAATGCAACGATCAGCTGGATAAGGAGACATTGAACAACATCGGTGTCGCAGCCGAAGCCATCAAAGAGGGGAAACTCGTCGTGTACCCTACTGAAACTGTCTACGGTATCGCCGCAGACACATTCAACCAGAAAGCTATCAAGGAATTGTACCTTGTAAAGAACAGACCCTTCGATATGCCGCTCTCCGTCGCAGTCGCAGACAAAGAAATGGTTGAGAACATTGCTGTAATGACCCGTAAAGTGGAGAAGCTCATCGATGCTTTCCTCCCCGGACCGCTGACAATCATCACAAAGAAGGATCCTTCGGTACCTAACATCGTCACATCGATGTCGCAGAAAGTCGGAATCCGTATTCCCGATAACAAGGTTGCACTTGAATTAATCAGGCAGTCCGAGACACCGATTATCGCAACTTCGGCAAATCTTCACTCGCACGCGGATGCAGTCAAAGTGGAAGATGCAGTGAAGGATTTCGGAGATTCCGTTCCTTATTATCTTGATGCAGGCGCATGTACTCTCGGTAAACCGTCCACAATCGTCTGGATTATGGATGATGAGGTTGAAATCATACGCCAGGGTGCGATTACAAAACAGCAGATAGAAGATGTTCTCAATGACTAGTCAGGCTGATTTGGAAAAAATGCGCAGAGTGGGCAGAATCTCGGCAAATGCCAGAGAGAAAGGCCTGAGCATGATCGACGAGGGTGTAAAGCTCTTCGATGTCGCTGAAGAAGTCGAGGGTTACATCAGATCTCAGGGAATGAAACTTGCATTCCCCTGTAACATCAGTGTGAACGAGATTGCGGCACACTATACTCCGTCATCCACTGATAAGACAAAATTCGAGATCGGAGATGTTGTCAAACTCGACTGCGGTGCGCAGTTGGACGGTTTCGTAGGTGATACTGCAGGTACGACCGAAGTCGGAACCAGGAGATTTACCGATTTGATTGATGCTGCACGTGACGCAAGGGACACAGTTATGGAATTCATCGGCGAAGGCGTACCGATCAACGAAATCGGTACTGTTGTTGAGGGAACCATTCAGAATCACGGATACACACCGATCAGAAACCTTTCCGGTCATCAGATCGAGCCTTACAACCTTCACGCAGGACTTTCGATTCCCAATTACGACAACGGCGATACACAGGTTCTTAAGAAGAACATGGTCATCGCCTGCGAACCTTTCGCCACAAACGGTGAGGGTTTGATTGTTGGCGGAAAGCCGGGAAACATCTGCCGTATCATAAGGGACGGACCTATTGCGGATCCCGCACTTCAGGAGTTCTTTGACTACCTGAAGGAAGAATTCTCATCCTTCCCCTTCTGTGCACGCAGCTGCGACGATCCGAAAGCCGAACAGAAGGTGAAAGCTCTCGTACGTCACGGTATTCTGTCAAGCTATGCAATCCTTATCGAAAAGAAGAAAGGATGTGTGGCACAGTTCGAGCACACTGTTCATATCGGTGAGGGCAGAGGAGAGGTTCTCACTATACCCGACGGCGGTTTCTGACCGCCGTACAAATCTTTATTACCGTCCTCCCCATGAGGACGGACAAAGCCGAAGTTGCCAAGCCTGGTCAAAGGCGACAGACTCAAGATCTGTTCTCGTAGG
>CAZDCU010000067.1:0-3099 GCA_964504055.1 uncultured Methanomassiliicoccales archaeon | reverse complement strand
GAGAGGGAGGAGACCGAATGAAGATTTTCCTTCCTTACTCTTTCTTCGTGAACTCAGTGTATCCGCATTTTCCGCAGGATACACGGTCACCGTGTGTTGCCATGAACACACCGGGTCCGCACTTGGGGCAGACGGGTTTTGTCCTCGCTCCGTCCTTGTATGCGTCTCCCTTCTTGACTGAACCTTTCTTGGGTGCTGCTTTTTTCGCTGCCATTTAAATCACTGTCCCTCTTCAGCCTCGGGTGCCTTGTATTCGGGCTTCTGGATGCCGTTCCTCTTGAGGATGTACTCGGGCTCGATTGCCTGTGCGTCCTCTTTCGTTGCGTATACTTTTGCGTAACCCTTTGAGAGTCCGCTGCCGTAGACGGTGTCGATGTTGTTGAGGACGACTGTGTCCCTCTTTGCATCCAGTTTCTTTGCGAGCTCATCCACAACTGCCCCTTTGCTGGGTGTGGATTCGCCCTTGTGGTCGATCGTGAAACGAACCTCTGTCCTCTTAAGGAGAAGGTTCTCTTTCTTTTCGTTGATTTCCATCTTCATTCGAAGTCCTCCATCATATCCCAGAGCTGTTTTACCCTGGTGCGGATGTTAGTGTCCGTGGTGACACGCATCATCCCTTTGCCCGGCCAACCGTAGATTATCTCGTATCCGTCGGGAGAGTGGAGAATACACGGCATCAGCGCCAGATCCTCTTCCCCTTCGACACGGATTATCCCCGGCCCTCCGGTAATTGCGTTTTTTACGGCATCTTCAAGCTCACGGGTTACCGTACCCGCAGGATTGACGACGACCTTCTCTTCCAGCCTGTGGCTTTCGACATAGGCGGCGAACCCGGTCATCTCATGTCTCTCCGTATATCCGTCGTAGACGGACAGGAGGGGCACTATGCCGTTCCTCCTCACTGTCAGCGATACCACATCGCCGACTGTGATCATTTTTTGAGCGTCAATGTGTTTGAGTTCCGCTTCTTCCAAATCCCTGCCTATAGGTTCCTTAAAGGCCTGTATCTTCCCTTCGGGAATCCTGCGGCCGGGCATCCGGATCAGCGCACCCTGAGGGCGTATTTTCCGTTTGCGGAAATGCCCATCTGTCTGGCGATATCGGATTTTTCGTAATCGATGATTACGAGGTAACCCTGCCATTCTTTGGAGGTCTGTCCGCCGCAGCGGGGACATTTGTCGTCTTCCGAGATGAAGCTGCACTGTTTGCATGCTTTGTAGACGGGTCCGACCATCAGGCCTCAGCCTCCTTCTTCCTTCTGTCTTCCTCGATCCAATCGAGTCTTCCGAGACCGGGCTGGCGCATGGTAAGTCCGATCTTACTGTCCTGAGGATTCTTCTCGTTGAGGTCGATACTTACGATTCTTGCCCTTACGATGTCTCCGATGTTGAGTGTCCTTCCGGTATCCTTACCGACAAGTCTCTGATTCTCAGCGTCGATATCAACACGGTCGTCGAGGACCTGACTCACGTGGAGCAGTCCGTCAAGGGGACCGAATCTTACGAAAGCACCGAATTTTACAATCTCAACGACTTCTCCCTCGATAATTTCGTTCTCTTTGGGTTTGAATACGAGCTGGTTGAACCTTACGGTCTGATAAACAGCTCCGTCTCCGTGAACGATACGTCCGGGTCCCAGAGTCTCGACATCCTGAACGAGAATTGTGATTTCCTTGTTGGGTCCGATCTGTCCTTCGAACGATTCCCATGTAAGGGAGTCTATGACCTTGTCGATGTCTTCGCCAAGATCTGCTGGAGGTATGCGCACTACCCTCTCGGCCTGTGTTATCATGTACATAGGATATCCTCTTGAATAATGTCGGAGATTAAACCCCTCTTATATAAAAGTGATTACACGCACACGCGTGTCAGTATAATAGGATAAAAGGGAGAGGGTGTGAACCCTCTCGGTTTATTCGGTTCAGAGGTACAGAATCGCTGTGACCAGACAGATGGTCGAGAGCAATTTGACGAGAACGTGGATCGAAGGTCCTGCGGTGTCCTTGAAAGGATCACCGATTGTGTCACCGACAACTGCTGCTGCGTGTGCGGGTGACTTCTTTCCTCCGTGTGCACCGGTCTCAATGTACTTCTTGGCGTTGTCCCATGCTCCTCCTCCGTTGTTGAGGAAGTTTGCCATGAGAATACCGACGATGGTTGCAACCATGATCAGTCCGCCGACTGCGTAGGGTGCGAGACCCTGGAACTCTTCGGGGAGACAGTATCTGTACAGAAGACCGAAGACGACAGGAACGAGAATAGGCAGAAGTGCGGGAACAACCATCTGCCTGAGGGCGGATTTGGTTGCGATATCGACACATCTTCCGTATTCGGGCTGTTTCTCGCCGGCCATGATCTTTCCGTCTTTGAACTGTTCACGGACTTCCTGAACCATCTCACCTGCTGCAGTACCGACTGCGCGGATTGCGAGGGATGCGAAGAAGAACACGAGTGCGGCACCGATAAGACCGCCGACGAAGATCAGCGGGTTACCGAGAACGACCTGGTTCATCTCGAAGATGATGGTTGTATCGTTGTGTTCTGCGACAATCTCGAAGAATGCTGCGAACAGAAGGAATGCTGCGAGTGCAGCGGAAGACATTGCGTAACCTTTCGTGAGTGCTTTTGTGGTGTTACCGACGGAGTCGAGCTTGTCTGTCCTGTTCCTGACTTCCTCAGGCTGGTTGGACATTTCCGCGATACCGCCTGCGTTGTCGGTGATAGGTCCGAAGGTATCCTCTGCGAGAATGAATGCAGACGATGCGAGCATCGAAACGGTTGCGATAGCTGTTCCGTAAAGACCCATGGTCATCCTGTATGTGCTGTCGACGATTGTACCTTCGATTGCGAAGTATCCGAGAAGGAATGTCGCAATGATTGCGATACCGATGCAGACGACAGGAATGACTGTCGATTCCATACCGACGGAGAGACCCATGATGACGTTGGTTGCAGGTCCGGATTCGGACTGCTCCGCGATTGTCTTGACAGGCTTGTGGTCTCCTGTGTAGTACTGTGTGACATACACAACGACAAGACCGAGAGCGATACCGACGACACCGGCGATTGCGAACATCCACCAGTTGACCGTGTATGCGAG
>CAZDCU010000066.1:0-3471 GCA_964504055.1 uncultured Methanomassiliicoccales archaeon | reverse complement strand
CTGATAACTTGGGGCCAATGCGATACCGACACCGATTTTCTCTCCTTTTTTCAGAATAAGAGATTCGCCTTCGGAGAATTCTCCGGTTATTTCGCGGATATTCTCTCCCGGAATACTTTTTCCTTTGAGATGTCCGGACATCGAACCGAACGTAACGATATTCTTTTTCGCGCATTCACTGAATAATTCCGCACCCGGCTGTCTGATTTCAAGAATGTGTTCATTCATCCTGAGATCGAATCTCATAACCGCTATGACTTCGCCGTGTGCGATTATTTCGTCTGTTCTGTCCTCTCCCGGAACTTTGTTCAGAAACATCATCCTTCCGTGAAGCGGTTCCGATGTTCCGAAAGTCTTCTCGAAAAGCGATAAAATCAGACCGACACTGTCGCCCATACACGGTCTGATGTCTCCGGGGCTGTTGATCTCGAATTCTCTCGGAGCATTTCCGCATGAACATACCTTTCCGAGAATGAGCGTACCGCAGCGATCGCACCAAAGACAGTGCTCCTTGCCGTGTGCCACATTGTTCGAGACCATGTTTCGGTCAAGAGAGGTAAACATTATAATAAGGTATCATCGTAAGATGCCGAAAGGAGATAGCATGGCAGCTGTCAGACAGGTTAATCCCGGATTCGGAAAGCCGAAGTTCAGTAAAATCGAAATCCGCGACATACTGATTGCGATTTTGGTTCTCAGTGTATCGTTCACATTGCTTTACAGGAACAATGTGGGTTTCTTCAGCAGCGACCGTGTTGTCAATGTTCTCTGTTGGCTGGGATTCTCTGTCATTTTGGTGGTTACGAGCTTCATGATGCATGAATTCGGACACAAATTCGTAGCACAGAGATTCGGTGCGTGGTCCGAATTCAGAATGTATCCGATCGGACTGCTGATCTGTCTGATTTCATCCGTATTCGGATTCCTCTTTGCTATGCCCGGTGCGGTCTACATAAGCGGTTACATTACAGAGGAACAGAACGGAAAAATCAGTGCTGCGGGACCTTCCGTCAATATTGTTCTTTGCGGTATCGCACTTATTGTCGCGATTCTTCTCGGCGGAGCTTATACCAAGATCGGTGCGATCGTGCTTCTGCTGGCATATCTCAATTCATTCCTTGCGGTGTTCAACCTTCTTCCGATCGGACCTCTCGACGGCGGTAAGATTCTCAGATGGAACGTTCCTCTTTATGCCGTGATGATGGTTGTTTCGGTTGCACTGCTCATAATGACACGTGTGGTCATGAACGGATAAATCACGCAGAATAATGTGTGAATAAATCTGAAAAATAATACAGGACGGACCCGAAAGGGTCCGTCAGTACGGTTTTACATGTACTCCTTACAGGGGTACCTGAGAGGAACCTTTCCGAGGATCGATCCTTCCCACTGTTCCAGCTTACCCGGATTGAGGATGTTGTTGGGGTCGAATGCTTTCTTAATCGCTTTGATTGTCGAAAGCTCCGAAGCCCTCTCCTTCTGGAAGTCGGGTGCCTTTGAAATTCCGACACCGTGTTCTCCGGTAACCGTTCCGTTCAGTCCGATACAGACATCGAAAATCTCGCTGACTGCCTGAACTCCTCTGTCCCACTCGTCTTTGTCAAGAGGGTTGAGAAGCATCTTTGTGTGGAGGTTTCCGTCCGAAGCGTGACCGTATGTTGCGATAGTCACCTTGTATTTGTCTGCGATTCTCTGGAACTCCAATACCGCATCGGGTATTCTGGAAACGGGTACGCCCATATCATCCGCAAGAGATACCGAGGAATAACCGGGCTTCAATGCGGAGAGTGAGGTCATGACAGACTTCCTCGCGGATGTCCATGCCGCAATCTGTTTCTTGTCGTGCGATGCCGTAACCGTAGTGGCGCCGATTCCCATTGCAATCCTCTCGACGGTCTTCAGATCCCTTTCGACCTGCTCGGGTTCACCGTCGCATTCGACGATGATCAATGCCTTACAGTCGGGCAGAGGGTTGCCCTGGGATTTGTTGACCGCTTCGATCGAAACGGAATCCATAAGTTCGCATGATGCGGGAATAAGCGGTTCGGCGATAATTGCAGAGATACATTTTCCTGCATCGTGAACCGAGTTGAAGGAACAGAGACATGATGCAGTCGACTTCGGTTTTGCGAGGAGTTTGATTGTCACTTTCGTGATAATTCCCAATGTTCCCTCGCTTCCGCAGAGAAGACGTGCCAACTGATATCCCGAAGAATCCTTGATTGTCTTCGTTCCTGCGTTGACAATCTCTCCGTTCGCTTTGACGAATGTCAGACCGAGGATGAAATCCCTTGTTGCACCGTATTTGACCGCTCTCATACCCGAAGCGTTTGCCGCAACCATTCCTCCGATTTCACATGCTTCTGCGGAACCGGGGTTGCAGGGGAAGTGGAAACCGTATTTTCCGATGTATGCGTTGAAATCGTTGTAAACGCAGCCTGCCTCTACTTCCGCCCAGAGATCGCCTACGCTGACCTGAAGGATCTTGTTCATCCTGCTCATATCCATGACGATACCTCCTTTGATAGGTACCGCGGAACCGCAGAGACCTGTGCCCGCACCCCTCGGAACGACGGGGATCTTGTTTGCATCGGCAATCTTCATGATTTCCGATACCTGCTCCGTCGACCTCGGCTGTACGATCAGTTCGGGAGTCGTATGGAATATGGATGCATCGAATCCGTATGTGTACAGATCGGCAGTCCTCGTCGAATAACCGTCCTTCCCGACTATCTTTTCAATACTGTCAATAATCTTCTGATCCATATGCATCACTTTCAGTCTTCGCTTATGATTTCTATATTATAAAACTGTCATCATCAATCGCCGGACTTGGTAATCGATTCGATAACTGCCGTTAACATCGGATTTTACGGTTTACGATGTCTGGCAGCTGTTTCAACGGATAAAGAAACACAGAATTCGGAATGAAAAATCAGGACAATACCATAAATACGACCGATTCCGATAGAATCGGCATGAGTGCAGACTTCGTTGTTTATGAATCTCCGTCATCCGTTCTGAGGGATCCGAAAGATACCGAAAGGTTTGAAGATTCGTTCAGAAAACTGTCCGATGCAGGCATCGTCATAGAACGTGTGACCGTAAACAGTCAGTCGGAACTCTGTCCCGAAGCCGCCGAATACTACGGCGAACAGGGAGATGCCTGTCTTCCGATGGGTGTGTATCTCTGCACCGTAATCTGTTCGGGAAGATATCCTTCCGACCAGGAAATAGTGGATTATATCGACGTTCCCCACGGAATACTTAACACAGAAAGATGGACTCTGGCACAGGCAAATGATTTACCTCCGGACTGTACCTGCAGGCGTAATTCCAAATAAGAGACATCATACTTCCGTACGGCTCCGCCGTACGGGAAATGTATCATTCTTATGATATGTTTCTTGATTCTCTGTCTTCGCACCGAATTCAGGTGACTGCAGAAACGAAGGTGTAATATCTGACATG
>CAZDCU010000065.1:0-4101 GCA_964504055.1 uncultured Methanomassiliicoccales archaeon | reverse complement strand
AAGATTCAATCGTCGACGCGTTCGAAGCTGACAACGTTTTCTTTGACTTCTTTTGCCATTTTCTTTGACATCATTCCGGTTTCAAGCCATGCCGCATTGATAATTCCGTTAGGCGCAAGACATGTCATCGTCACCTTCTCCAAATTCTCCGGGGAAAGAATCTTACTGTGCGGGATATCCGTAATGTCTTCCATCGTAAGCGTGTCTCCGAGACATTCCGCATAGTACTTCACTTCCGGACAGTCCGTCGCTACATGCAACGATAAATTGCCGTCGTCTTTCATCTTCACCGTGATCTTATGCGTCTTCTTGCAGAAGTTCATCTTCACAACGACTGTTGCCATGATTGAAGAAAAATACCCAACACATAGATAAACACTGTTAACATTGAATCTGAATGTATGATAAATCCTAAATGCAACAGTGATAATTCCTGAAATATGGCAATCAACTTCGATGACTATCCGTGCGAATTCTGCGGAAAGAAATCAACCAATGTGGTGTATGCGGCATTTGTATGCAGCGACCCCGAATGCATTGAAAAAGCGAGGATTGCGAGGGGAGGTCCCGGCGGACACATGAAAGCCAAAGCCGAAGGCAGACCCATCATCCCCGATGAATTGATGCAGTATGCAGAAAAGAAATGAGCCGTGCCTTTCAGGCACGGCAATAAATTTCATCCGTGCCTGAACACACGGCAGCCGGTGAAGACCATGGCCATACCGTGCTCGTTGGCAGCGTCAATGACCTCCTGATCTCTTATAGAACCTCCCGGCTGAATTATTGCGGTGACTCCGGCTTTTGCGGCTTCATCGACACCATCCCTGAACGGGAAGAACGCATCCGATGCCATTACGGAACCTTCCGTGGGTTCGTTTGCTTTCATTGATGCAATTTTAGCGGAATCCACACGCGACATCTGTCCCGCACCTATTCCTATCGCGCGTTCTCCTTTCACGTATACAACGCAGTTGGAAGTGACATGCTTCGCGAGCTTCCACGCAAAGAGCATAGCTTTTACTTCTTCCTCGGTGGGAGCACGTTTTGTTATGACCTTGAGATTCTTCGGATCTATCGGAACGTCATCATCAGTCTGAACGAGATATCCGCCCTGAACCTTCTTGAGTTTCATTTCCCTTACTCTGTAGGCGGGACCGATAGGTGAATTGGTTCTCAGGAGACGGATGTTCTTCTTTTTCTCCAGCAACTCCAAGACTCCGGGTTCGTAATCCGGTGCGATAACAACTTCAACAAACTTCTCCGAGATGTCGTGTGCTGTTTTCATATCGCAGTTTCTGTTGAGACAGATTACACATCCGAACGCAGACAGAGGATCTACGGCGTAAGCCGTGGAGAATGCTTCGTAAATATCATCTCCGGAAGCAAGGCCGCAGGGATTGGTGTGTTTCATAACAACCGCTGTGGGTCTTTCGAAATCCATACAGATGTCCAATGCCTTGTCCATGTCGAGGATGTTGTTGTATGATAATTCCTTACCGTGAATCTTCTCCATCTTCGCAACGGTATTTCCGGGCGTAAACGGATCTTTGTAGAAAGCAGCCTGCTGATTCGGATTCTCCCCGTACCTCAGATCCTGTACCTTCTCCATCGGAACGGGATAGGATTCGGGGAACATTGTTCCGAACCTGTTGTTCATCTGCTGCGCAATCATTGCGTCGTAGTTTGCGGTGACAATGAACGCTTCGGACATTAATCTTGACAGCAATTCATCATCAAGAGAACCGTTTGCTTTCAGCTGTTCGAGAATGGGCGCATACTGCGTAGGAGAAGTAACAGTTGCAACCGAATGGTAATTCTTCGCAGCCGCGCGGATCATACTCGGACCGCCGATATCGATGTTCTCGACGATCTCATCCAAAGTGGCATCCTCTTTCAGAACGGTCTTCTTGAAAGGATAGAGGTTAATGACAACCATATCGATTGTTTTGATTCCTTTGTCCTTGATAGCCTGCATATGCGCAGGTAAGTCTCTCCTTGCAAGAATTCCCGCATGTACCTTCGGATGGAGTGTCTTCACACGTCCGTCCAACATCTCGGGGAATCCCGTGACATCGGAAACTTCGGTGACATCCAATCCGTTCTCCTTGAGAAGTCTGTACGTACCGCCGGTGGATATCAGTTCGATACCCAATCCCGACAGTTCTTTGGCAAAATCTACGATCCCATCCTTGTCGGACACGCTTATGATTGCTCTCTTAACGACCGCCGTCATTATGGATTTCCTGCAATAGGATTGTATTGCATTTTATGTACCTGTGGGGGGTAGATAAAGCTTAGCACTCCGTAAAGTGATATTGTATACTTCGGAGCCGAAGATTCATTTCACTGCGTAAAGTCCGATGTCGGAGCATGTGGACCAAAACACGTGAACTTCGGTAAAACCGATATCTTTTAATAAGTCCGTGTAAGCAGATTCGAAAATAGGGAAATATACTGAATTTCTGTTGGAAATCATCTCGTCTGCTTCGTTTTCGGAGAGTCCGGAAGATACCATGTATTCTTTCCATTCTTTATCCGTAACATCCTGGTTATCGGGATGCGTTACGTGTTCTGAAACAACAAACAATCCTCCGCGTTTCAGCATCCTGTAGCAGTTTTCGGTTGCTGTTTTTCTTTCTTCCATGTTGTGACAGTAGTGGTGTGCGAAGATTGAGGTGACTACATCCAAAGTTTCATCGCCGAAATTGAGTTTATCCGTAGGATTGGTAACATACAGACATCTCTGCTCTCCGCGCATTGTCTGCTTTGCAACTGCGATATTCTCCGAGGAAGGGTCTGCCAATACAAATTGGGTGTTAGGGAATCTGTTTACGAATGTACGTGCGGAACCTCCGGAACCGCATCCTGTGTCCAACCATATTTTCGGATTGGGGACATGTTCTCTGACAATATTCGGAACGGTCATTCTGAATTCCGCATAATTTACGATTCTCACGGACATCGCATTCTCAATATCTGTCGGCAATTCATCACGACTCCCTGTATCCTTTATCCGAGATACTGATTTTAACGTTGCCTCCGGTCATGTCGTTGACCGCTTTGATGAAATCATCTGTATTATCGTCAGGAACATCGGAGATTATCGTTACATTTTCTGAAAATATTCTTTCGGGTTTTCCTATAAAGATATCTTTGCAGACAGTGTCGAATCTTCCGTATGTGTCGTAACCGCATTCGATTGATATCCTGTTACAATGAACCATTTTTACGGTGCGGGCGAGACCGACTGCGCCTGCGGCGCAGTCGGTATAAGCCTGCACAAGGCCTCCCGTCCCAAGTAACGTACCTCCGAAGTATCTCACGACTACAACCATAATGTCATCGATACCGCTTCCCCGGATCACCTGCATCATCGGCCTTCCGGCCGTGCCGGAAGGCTCCCCGTTATCCGAGAATCTTTCAATATCTGAATAACGGGAAGCATAACAGTAATGTGTCGCATTCGGAAACTTCTCTTTCATGTATTCCAGATTAGAAGTAATATCTTCGGGAGAAGAACAGGACATCGCACAGGAGATAAACTCAGAACCTTTGATTGTAATCCTGTATTCGGAGATTCCTTTCACCGTTGTGTACGAATCTCTCATGAGAATCACAGCATACTGCTGAAAAATAATACCGCAATACCGGCGATATATCCGAGAACCGCACCCAAAAGTATGCCGGAAAGAACACTCTCAATCTTCCCGTTTCTGCCGAGTCCGCCTATGAAAAATATAGGGAAGAACAGGAATGAGAGATAGAAATGCATGAAATATGTCAGGCAGAAAATCAGTGCACCTGAGATCAGCATGGGTAAATACAGCCACTGCGGACCGTATTCCGCTCTCTTATCAACGTAAATCACCTGTCTCTGACCGAATGACTTACCGCATTCGGGACAGAACTCGGCATCGTCGTCAAGATTGCGGCCGCAGCGGGTACAGAACTTCATCATTTCCGATAAAACAGGTTAATATATAAGGACATTATTGCGAGTTCTGAGCCGAGATAGCCAAGCCCGGTATGGCGGTGGTCTCGAAAACCACTGGCGCAAGCCTCGGGAGTTCGAATCTCTCTCTCGGCGCCATCTTTAATTCT
>CAZDCU010000064.1:0-4147 GCA_964504055.1 uncultured Methanomassiliicoccales archaeon | reverse complement strand
GTTGAACGTCGTGAAGACGTTCTTTACGATGATGTCAGTGTATGTACGGCTGACGACCTGTTCCACTGAGTTGACTTCGCCTTTGGAGATGCGTTCTTTAACCTCCTCCGATGTCAGACCTGTGAGGACCATAAGTCCCCATTGTGAACGGATTATTTATCGTTAAAGGAAGGTCACGCGCTGTCTATCTGCTCGTAATATCTCCTGACAATAGACTTAATTCCGTCGATATCTGTTATATCCTCCACTTTATCCGAACCGATGTTGAGATAGTCGATGTAACATTCGATCGGTTTGTCTGTTGTGGAAGCAACGGCTGCGGCGTAGATACTCAGCTGCAGTTCGTATAATTTTTTGTTAGCCTTCGTACCGTCGGTCTTGTAGTCGTGGATTTCGATGTGATCGTCGAATTCCGCCATCAGATCGATTGCTCCTTTGATTGAAACGTCATCAATCGGAAGAACGAATCTTACTTCCGCAGATGTTTTTGCATCCTTCACGGAATCGAGGATTTCTCTGATTCTGCCGCATTCTTTCAGTGACTTGTCGTACCTGTTGCCTCTCCACATGGAATAGGCGGCTTCGTGGACCTTGGTTCCGTATTTGGTACCTTCTCCTTCGGTGTCGTCGACACGGTCTTTGAATACACCCATCAGGTCGTGGGGAGACAGGCTTCTGCGCCTTACTGTGTATTCTCCGATAACAGGTGCATCTGAAAGTTTTGTAACGGCATCTTCGAGAACTTTTGCCTTTTCATCTTCGGAATCCATTCCTTCGCCGAGTCCGATGAAGAACGGTGACGGATCGCTTGATGTTACCGTTACGTACTGTTTGGCTCTGGAGATTGCGACAAACATGAGCCTCCTGTCTTCGGAGTAATCTTTTTCATCAACAGTCTTCAGAATCTTGTGTCTCCACGAATCTACAATTCCTTCGTATGTGACACCGTCGACTTCGGTAATCCTGTATTCTTTGGTGCATCTGATTCCGAATCTGTCGGAGTATCTCAATGTAGATTTTTCGCCGGTGGTGTTCGGCATGGATCTCTTGTTGATTCCCGCAATGATTACGGCAGGATACTCCAATCCCTTGGACTTGTGCATTGTCTGTATAGTTACAGCTTCCGCATCAAGCGACGGTTCGACATCGTATTTTGTGCCGTTTGCGATGTCGTCTTCAATCAGTCTGATCAGATCGGAGATTGTCATCAGCGAATCGCTGTAAGCAGACGATATAATGTTGATAATCGACTGTGTAATCTCGTTATCCAATCCGTAGAATGCGAATATCGATGTCAGGAGGTCGTTGGGTCTTCTTCTCTTCCTCAGAAGGCGGCTTCTTAAATCAGAGAATTCGACAGGCATATCGAATGTTCCCTCTTTTCCGAGTATCGGTTCGATCTTCGAAAGCGGATATCCTCTGTCGGAGAGAATAGCCATCATTCCTTTCTTGTCTTTCGAATTGTTGACGTATCTCATCCACGCAAGTGCCAGTTTGCCTTCTCTTGTAGACATAACTTCCAATTCGCCCTGGAAGAAAGCCGGAATGTGGTACTGAGCGCATCTTTCGAGTACTTCTCTGCACATTCTTCCGTTGCGACAGAGAACTGCAATGTCACTGAACTTCATTTCTCTCTCGCCGTTTTTGTCAATCACAACGTACCTGGGGTTGGAGACATATTCGAGAATTCTTTTCACTATGTCTTCAACTTCATCGTCACGTGTTTTCGACACAATCATATCAAACGCAGTATGATTTCCGAAAATTTTCTCTTTGGCAGAGTTCAGCATAACGATTTCGCCGTTTACGATATTCTCGTCCTTGTTTCCTTTAAGTTCGAGAGATTTGAACGTCTTTTCCAGAATAAGCGGAGTGCTTCTGTGGTTTTCCGTGAAATTGATGTGTTTCACCGAAGGCATTCCGAAGGGAACGAGTCCGTCGTTTCTGTTGAGTTCGGTGATGAAAAGATCCACTCTGTCATCGAAATCCACTATGTTGTCGATGGAAACGAACCTGAAACCGTAAATTCCCTGTTTCCAGTCGCCGACTGCACAGAGATTCGGTTTTTTCAGCAGAAGAAGACAGATCTTCAGTTGAAGTTCGTTTGTATCTTGGAACTCGTCGATTGTCATGTAACTCACGGAATGCATTTCGCGTGAGCGTCTGTCCGAGTAGAGAATCGCAAAAGCAAACAATTCGACAAGACCGAATGTGAGTCTGTTGTCCGCAATCGATGTTTTGATGTATCCGTAGTAAACGTCGCGGATGAATTCCAACAGCATCGTGCGGTCTTCGTTTGATATCAAACGCAGGAAATCATCCGGAATTTCTTCGCTCTCATTGATTTCGGGCAGAGTGAAATCTTCGGGTGTTTTCTTCATGTCTGCGACGGCTTTGGCGACATCTTCCTTCCTTGCGGAGAGGATGCGGAACACTTCTTCGGTTCTGCCTTCGACCATTTTCTGGCCTTTGTCGAACCAATCGTATTCCAACGGCATTATTCCGCGTGACATGAGTCTGTTGATTATTCTGAAGACGTCGTCTACTCTGTTGCTCATCAGAGCGGCGGGATCGCATCCTTTTTTGCGGTATCTGTCCGAGTGTTCGTTAATGAATTTTGCATAGAATCTGCGGAAATAATCGCGGTTGAGAGTTTCGTTTTCAACCAGACGTGCATTTCTCGAAAGCGATTCTTTCACGCCGAAAAACTCGTTGACACATTCCGGAGAATCGAGGACAATGCTCAGACATTGTGAATCGAATGTCGTTGTCCTCACATTTTTGGCGAGTTTCTTGTAAACGTTACTGCCGTCGGTGTCGAGTGCGATGAGTTCTGTCGTAATTCTCGCTTTCATTTCCTCGGCTGCGTTGTTGGTGAACGTCAGCATCAGAATGTCCATCGGGTCTTTGTTGTTCTTTATCAGATTGATGTATCTGTCTACGATGGTGGTTGTTTTTCCTGTTCCGGGACCTGCATCTACCACAACCATTCCGTCGATTGTGTTCGCAAGTTCTTTCTGTTGTTCGTTGAGTTCATGCATCGGTTTCACCTCCTTCTGTGGGCATTGCAGTACAAATATCATTGAAGTAGCAGTTTCTGCAGTTTATGACAGGAATTGCAGGGTGACTCTTGCCGTACATTTTCTTTGCACTCTCATAGTCTTCCGCAACCTGTTTTCTGAAGTCTTCAAGTGCTTTTCTCGTAACGAAAAGCGTGTCTCCGGAACAGAATTTTTCGTTGTCAATCGTTTTTACGATATCTTTGACGAATCCTTCCGAGATCCTCTTTGCTTTGCTGTTCGGAAGTTTGGTTCTGTTCATGATAAATTCTGTGATTCTGTCGCAGACAGGATCTGCAGTTACGTCGTATTTTGCACTTTTATCAGACAGAAGTTCGGAAATTCTTCTGAGTTCACCTTCTCCCTCTGAGAGAATCGTGCTGACCAATTCATCGGTGCAGTTTTCGACAGGCTGGTATGTTTTCTTCAGAACCTTTTCCTTTGCAAGGTAGTTTCTGATGTAGTATTCTCTGTCATCAATAAGTTCCACATGTCTCATGTTGGATTTTATCTCGAATTCCGTTCCGGTTGCGGTTTTATTGATATTATCGTTGGTGTAGAAGAGTGAGAATGTGTGTTTTCCTCCCTTCACTTTCTCTTCCAACATGGAGAGATAGAACATACACTGGTATTCCATGTTGTATTCGTGCTTCTTGTTCTCATCCATGTCATCCATGATGTCTTTTGCATCATGGGGAGAACCGGTCTTGAAATCGTAGATGTGATCGCCGACGATGACATCGAAGATGCCGCCCATTTTCTCATCTTTTGAGATGCATTCGATTTCGGTGATATCGCTGCCGTGGACCTGACCTTCCATGACGATGAAAGTGTTGAATCCTTTTCTTTTGTCGTCGACATTGTTTTTGGTAATCGACGTGTCGATTTTTGCAACCTTATCAAATCCCATAACATCGACGAATCTGTCGATGTTCGTGAGTGAATTCCTTATCTTCGAGGATTCGACGGCACGTGCTTCCGGGGAGAACAATCCGCAGCATTTCTCCGTGATTATATCCGAATAATAATCGATAGGGTGTTTCTTTGCAAGTTCGGGATACGTTATCCTGAATTCGGCGTATTCGTGA
>CAZDCU010000063.1:0-4509 GCA_964504055.1 uncultured Methanomassiliicoccales archaeon | reverse complement strand
CAATTCATTCAGAATCTCCTTTATTCCGGAAATCTCGTCGGGCATCACAAGACCCAGATGTCTGCTTTCCAATCTTATGTCCTTCATATTCGGGATGTATCCGACAGGAATTATTCCCATCTCTTCCACATGATGTTTTACCGATTCGAACACTTTCCCGGACATCCTGTTGAAGATTACACCTTTGATGCTGTTCTTCTCCAACTCAAGAAATCCTTTAAGAACTGCAATGTTGGAATAAGACGAACCGAAAGAATCCACAATAAGAATTGCAGGAGCATTAAGTTTCAGGGAAATATCACACGAACTGTCCTTACTCGAATCGAGACGGGACCCGTCGTAGAATCCCATAACTCCCTCGATAACCGCAATATCCGAGCCTTCTGCATTCTTTGAAAAAAGATACTTCAGAAGATTATCGTCACAGAAATAAGTGTCAATGTTAGCCGAATCCGCACCGATTACCTTCCTGTGAAACATCGGATCGATGTAATCGGGACCGCATTTGAACGATGAAACTTTCATCCCTCTGTTGACAAGTGCCTGCAGAATACCGCATGTTACGGTTGTTTTACCGCTTCCGCTTGATTGGGCGGCGATCATCAGACGCGGGACGTTCATCTTTTCACCTGATTGCGAATCCGTAACGTGTTGTGTATAATAAGTCGGTTGTATGGTCCAATGATGTTTCCGTCGGAAATGAACGGGATATACTACCTCTTTCCTTTCTTACCGATATCTCTGATATCATACGGTGTCTGCTGATAGACGTAGTAATTCATCCAATTTGTGAAAATCAGCGTGGAATAACTTCTCCATGAAATCACAGGATCGTATCTGTCGTCATCGTTCGGGAAATAATTCTCAGGTTTTTCGGGGTTGAGGCCTCTGTCTAGGTCTCTGGAATATTCATTGGCAAGTGTCAGTCTGTCGTATTCCAAATGACCTGTGATGAAGATCTGCCCGTCATCGGATACCACTATTCCCGTATCTCCGTCGGAAGATTCCGCCAGAATATTCAGTCTCGGATTTGCCCTTATATCCGAAGCGTAGATTGTTGCGTGTCTCGACTGAGGTATCTTCAGTTTTTCATCGATTCCTCTCATCAGAGGTTCTGTTTCGATTACGTTTCTGTATTCGAATATTCCCGACCTCTTTTTGGGAAGACTTCTCTTTGGAATACCGTAGTGATGATATAATCCCGCCATGGAAGCCCAGCAGATGTACATCGTGGACCACACATGTTCTTTCGTCCAATCCATGATTCTGCACATTTCATCCCAGTAATCCACCTGTTCGAAATCCATATCCTCAAGCGGAGCTCCGGTGATAATCATACCGTCGTAGTTACGGTTCTCCACATCTGAGAATTTCTTATAGAATTTGGTAAGGTAGCCGACAGATGTGTTTTTCGATTCATGCGTAGAAGGTCTGATAAGATCCACGTTTACCTGAAGAGGAGTGTTACTGAGTAATCTGAGCAACTGAATCTCGGTTTCCACTTTGGTAGGCATAAGATTCAGTATTGCGATATCCAAAGGCCTGATATCCTGTGTCCTGGCGCGGTCGCTGTCCATGACGAATATGTTTTCGCTTTCCAATGCGGATACTGCAGGCAGTCCTTCGGGTATGTTTATCGGCATTTTTCTCCTCAAAACGTGCTATTCCGTTTGCACTATTTGTATTTACCTACCAACATAGTAGGTAAGTGTTAAATACAATTTTGCAGTACTCAGTTTCAGTGATAAACTTGACAGACGGCTACAGATTCGAAACACTGCAGGTACATGCAGGACAGGAAACTCCGGATCCGGCAACGGATTCCCGTGCGGTTCCGATCTACATGACAACATCATTTGTTTTCAGAGATTCAGAACAGGCAGCGGGAAGATTCGCTCTCACGGAACCCGGTAACATCTACACAAGACTGATGAACCCTACAACCGACGTCTTCGAAAAGAGAATGACCGCTTTGGAAGGAGGTGTCGGTGCATTGGCTACCGCAACGGGTTCCGCTGCGATAACATACGCAATACAGAACATCGCATTGGCGGGAGATCATATCGTATCTTCGGGAAATCTCTACGGAGGAACATACAATCTCTTTGCGAACACACTGAAAGAACAGGGAATCGAAACAACGTTCGTAGATCCTTCGGATCCGAAGAATTTCGAGAAAGCAATCAGAAAGAATACAAAACTGCTCTATACGGAAACGTTGGGCAACCCCAACTCGGATATTGCGGATTTGGAAGCAATTTCGGAAATAGCGCATAAACACGGAATTCCGTTGATTGTGGACAGTACGTTCACTTCACCGTATCTCTTAAGACCTATCGAACACGGCGCAGACATTGTGGTACATTCCGCCACCAAATTCATCGGAGGACACGGTGTCGCAATGGGCGGCGTAATCATCGACGGCGGAAATTTCAATTGGGCATCCAATGATAAATTCCCCACGCTCAGTAAGCCCAACCCGTCCTACCACGGAATCGTATTCACCGAAGCAGCCGGAAAAGCGGCATACGTCACAAAGATACGCACAACCCTCATGAGAGATCAGGGTGCGACAATCTCACCCTTCAATTCATTCCTCCTTCTGCTCGGATTGGAAACACTTTCACTCCGTGTCGAACGTCAGGTAGAAAATTCACTGAAAGTCGTGGAATATCTTTCGAAACACCCGGATGTCGAGAAGGTGAATCATCCTTCTCTTGCGACAGGAAAACAGAAGGAACTGTATGACAGGTACTTCCCGAAGGGTGCGGGATCAATATTTACATTCGAAATCAAAGGCGGAGCCGAGAAAGCGAAGAAATTCACCGAATCTCTGAAACTGTTCTCTCTGCTTGCAAACGTTGCGGACGTGAAATCACTCGTGATTCACCCTGCATCGACAACTCATTCGCAACTCGATGAGAAAAGTCTCCTCGAATGCGGAATCAAACCCAACACAATACGTCTCTCAATCGGAACGGAAGATATCAACGACATAATCGCAGACCTCGAAAACGGATTCAAAGCAACAGAAGATGAATGAAAATGCTGTACAGATCGATCGACGAAACAATCGGCAACACACCGTTGGTGGAATTAACCCATATCGAAAAAGAATTCAGTCTTGACGCAAAAATCTACGCTAAGTTGGAGTACTTCAACCCCGCAGGTTCCGTTAAAGACAGAATAGCGAAAGCTATGATTGACGATCTTGAGGAAAAAGGAATACTGAAGGAAGGTTCCGTAATCATAGAACCTACATCAGGCAACACGGGAATCGGTCTTTCTTCGGTAGCGGCCGCACGCGGATACAGAACAATAATCGTAATGCCTGAAACAATGTCCGCAGAACGCCGTAAACTCATCAAAGCATACGGCGCGGAACTTGTACTCACAGAGGGATCGAAAGGTATGAAAGGAGCTGTCGCAAAGGCGGATGAATTGGCAAAAACCATTCCGAATGCGGTAATTCCCGGACAGTTCGTGAATCCCGCGAATCCGAAAGTACACTATGACACCACAGGTCCCGAAATCTACAGGGATCTGAACGGAAAAGTAGACATTCTCGTTGCCGGAGTGGGAACAGGCGGTACAATCACAGGCACCGGAAAATATCTCAAAGAGAGGAATCCGAATGTGTCGGTAGTCGCGGTAGAACCGAAAGGTTCTCCGTTACTCTCGGAAGGAAAAACGGGAAGTCATAAGATTCAGGGTATCGGAGCGGGATTCATTCCAGACACACTTGATATAAAAATCTACGACAGAATCATCGCAGTCGAAGATGAAGATGCATTCTCTTCATGCAGACTCATCGGAAAGAAAGAGGGCATACTTGTGGGCATATCCTCAGGCGCAGCCCTCTGGGCTGCGGTAAAAATCGCAAAGGAACCTTCCAATAAAGGTAAGAACATTGCAGTGATTATGGCAGATACCGGGGAAAGATATCTGTCCACTCCGGTGTTCGGGGAATAATCATGAATGCAATCGTTTCGACCAAGGGGAGATACGCCTTACGTGTGATGGTGGAACTCACCGAAAATATCGGAAAAAAAGTTCCTCTCAAAGACATTGCCGAAGATCAGAATATCTCTCTGAAATATCTCGAAGCGATTATGCCCCAACTGACCAAAGCGGGACTCGTGACGGCAGTCCACGGAAAGGGAGGAGGTTACGAACTCGCCGTGGACCCGTCCGAATGTTCCGTTTTGGATATTATCGAAATTGCCGAAGGCCCTATCCTTACGGTATCCTGTCTCGATCCCGATTACAGATGCGAACGCAGTTCGGTCTGCAGAACATTACCTATATGGAAAGAATTGGACGGGATGATCAGCAGATACCTTTCGGATATCAAGCTGACCGATCTCGTCGGAAAAGATATTGTCACCGTTGAGTAATCAAACGATTACCGTGTGGAATCCCGTCACCATGTAAGTGACCTTTTCGGCAATCTTACATGCGTGATCTCCGATACGCTCGATGTATTTCATCATCGAAAGACAGTAAATC
>CAZDCU010000062.1:0-4947 GCA_964504055.1 uncultured Methanomassiliicoccales archaeon | reverse complement strand
GTCACGAAGCCTAGGTGGTGCCGTTAAGAATATTACCGTTGTCATCAATCACGGTGTCGGAGATCGCCATGGGATTGGTTGGCAAAGCAATCAGCAAGACGAAGATGGCTGCGAAGAGTGTCGACAGTAAACTCGGAGAAGGCGTCGACGTCACCAAGTACAAGAGCAAGATAAGCGAAGAGAAATCGAAGATTACCAAAGCATACACGACAATCGGTGAACTTTATTACACTTCACTCAAAGAGAAATCTGACGATACACAGGTCAGAATCGATGCCGCAGTTGCCGAGATCGAAGAGTCCAAGAAAAAGATCGCCGAATACGAAAAGATCATCGAGGATGTCAAGGTCAAAGGCAAAGAAGAAAGAGAAGGCTTCAAAACTCAGAGCGACGAAGAGTGCAAAGAGTGAATCGGTCCTGCCTCAGGCAGGGCCCTTCGCCCGTTTTTACGGGCGCAGTATTTATCAACAGTGTTTTTGTTATTGCAGTCATGGCAATGCTAGATATCGTTTACAGGTATTCCGCCGAACCGCCTTCGGATGCAGACATCAGACGTAAGAGCGTAAAGGAAATGGAAGACTACATCAGAAGTCTCGTCCTTGAGATGCAGATGGCAGATATCTCAGCCGCTCTGAAGGTAGAGAAAGCCGACGAAGGAAGAAACACCGTCACAATCAACGGAAGAACCGTAAGTCAGATTCTCGACGGCCTTCAGATTGTTATGTTGGACCCCACGGAAGATAACTGCGGATGCGACGGACCTGCGAAGAATCTGATAAAGATTGAGCGTTCCGAAATGGATTGGAAAGAAGAGATAATCGAAGATATTTCCGACACTCTCATGAAGAACGCAATCGCAAAGATTTACGCAGACATGGAAGCCGGCAGGATAATGTAATCCTTCCGTAACCGTCCCTATTTAATATCCGCTGTTGCTACCTTCCACCGATGTTCGAGATCATCAAGAGGGACGGACTCGCCAGACTGGGTAAGTTCGAGACGACGTCAGGCATCGTGTTGGAAACACCCGCTCTGCTTCCTGTGGTCAACCCGAAAATATTCACAGTCACACCCAGGGAACTCTACGACGAGTTCGGTTTCAGAGCAATCATTACCAATTCATACATCATCAAAAACAACCCCGCACTGAAGGAGAGAGCACAGGCCGAAGGTCTGCACAAAATGCTCGATTTCCCCGGTGTGATTATGACAGATTCCGGAACATTCCAGAGTCATATGTACGGTGAAGTCGAAGTAACAAACGACGAGATGATAGAATTCCAGAAGAGTATCGGCACCGACATCGGTACCGTTCTTGACATCTTTACAGAACCGTTCTGGACCAAAGAAGAAACTGCCGAGTCAATTGTCGAAACACTGAAAAGAACACAGCACGCCTGCGATATCAAAGGCGAAATGATGATCAACGGTGTCGTTCAGGGTTCGGTCTACCAGGACCTCAGAGAAGACTGTGCCAGGAAGATGGCGGACATGGATGTCGATGTCCATCCCATCGGAGGTGTCGTACCCCTGATGGAACAGTACAGATACACCGAATTGGTCGATGTTATTATTTCATCGAAAAAAGGACTCAACCCCAACCGCCCCGTCCACCTCTTCGGAGCGGGTCACCCGATGATTCTCGCATTTGCAACATTGTTGGGATGCGATCTCTTCGATTCCGCATCATACGCAAAATTCGCAAGAGACGACAGATTCATGTTCATCGACGGAACGTACCGCATGGCTGAAATGCAGTCCCTCGACTGCAACTGTCCCGCATGCAGAGGACACACCCTCGAAGAAATCAGAAAGATGCCCAAATCCGAGAGAGAAGGACTCATCGCACGTCACAACCTCTATCAGATTACAAGTGAACTTTCACTCGTCAGGAGATACCTGAAAGAAGGAAGACTCTGGGACCTTGCGGAGATGAGATGCAGGGCACACCCCGAACTCCTCAACGCACTGAGAAGACTGAAAGAACACCAGGCATTTTTGGAGAAAACGGAACCCGTAAGCCGCGATGCGGCTCTTTTCTACACTGGTTCCGAATCAAGATCAAGGCCGATTTTCCTCAGATACTACAGGAAACTTCTCACCAACTACAGACCGCCGACAAACAAAGCGGCGATATTCAACGATTCGCCGAAGCCCTACGGAAGACACTACGTTTCGGACTTCAACAGAGTAAGAACGGCAGGATACACTCCGATTGTCAAATCACCCTTCGGACCTGTACCTGCGGAACTTGATGAGATTTACCCTCTGGCACAGTCCCTCTTCCCCGAAATATGGGACAGGGAAACAATCGAAGATGTCGACAGAATGACAGAAGAATTCGTCAAAAAAATGGGATTCATCGACATCAGAGAACAGGGGGATATCGAACCCGGGGAATTGGAATATGACGCAGATTTACTCAGAGCGAAAGCAACCGCGGAATATCAGTTCGGATTCGAAGCAGCGGATGCACTGTTCAAAGGAAAGATCGAACTTGTCAAGAGCAGAAAGACAGGAAAGATAAGAAACGTAATCTCCGACGGAGAACACGTTCTTTCCCTCAGAGCTCCCGACGGACTTTACACACTCAGACCCGAAGGCGCAAAGAGAATCCTGAAAGTACTTCCGTCGCCGAAGATGAGATGCATCTCAATGGATGATGCTATCCCCTTCGTTTCCAACGGAAGGAACATGTTCTGTCAGTTCGTGACCGACATGGATTCCGAGATAAGACCTATGGAAGAAGTCATCATCGTCGATAAGAACGATGAATTCCTCGCTACGGGACGTGCAGTCCTCACTTTCGATGAGATAAAATCATTCAGAAAGGGAATCGCTGTCAAGGTCCGCAGCGGAAGTGACGATTCCTGAGGCTTCCTCAGCTGTTTTAATGCAAACGAGAAGGTCGTCGGCGGTGTTTCTCAGACTGCCGGCGTCCTCCGCCTTCATTCTGAAAATAAGTGTCGATCCGCTTGATTCGGATTCCACATACTCTCCGTTGTCGGGCCCTACAGCCTTTACAACAGATTCTGCGATACGGGCATCGTCATATTCCAATCTGAGCTCAAGTTCCAACATCCGAATCACTTTCAGTCTGTGAAAGATAACTCTTTGTATTTACCACATACGAAGAATAGGCGCCGTAAGTTTTAGTGGAGTAGGATAAAAGACCCCAGCCTATATCTAAGCAGAAAGACTCATCACACTCATCTTTTGCTTCGATTGTGCTTCGCCAGAATAAACTGCATCACCATCTCCAAGAATGCAAAATTCTTTGACGCAAAACCCAGTAATTCGGGATAAAGTTTATTTTTAAAAAGACGCGGTATCTCCGACAATCGGAGCTGAAACAGTGATTACCGGAGATCTCAAGACCAAAGTAGACAAATTGTGGGAAATTTTCTGGACAGGCGGCCTTACGAACCCTCTGGATGTTATCGAACAGATAACCTATCTCATGTTTATCAAGGATCTTGACGATCTCGACAATACCCGTTCCAAAGAATCCGTCATGTTGGAAATTCCATTCAAAAGCATGTTCGACGGAGAATACAGGGTCGGTAACGAAACGGTCAACGGAAAGAACTTCAAATGGTCTGTGTTCAAAGACTTCCCCGCCGAAAAGATGTTTGAAACGGTACAGTTCGGCGTTTTTCCTTTCATAAAACAGATTCACGACAACAAAGACAGCGCATACTCAAAATACATGGGTGATGCCATCTTCAAAATACCGACACCGCAGAAACTATCTCAGATTGTAGATGCTCTCGATGAACTGTATGTCTTTATGGAAGGTGTCGGAGACAAAGATGTGCGCGGTGATCTCTACGAGTATCTGCTTTCCAAACTGTCAACAGCAGGTACGAACGGACAGTTCCGTACTCCGAGACATATCATCGCAATGATGGTCGAACTGATGGACCCGAAGGCAGATGAGGTAATCTGCGATCCCGCCTGCGGTACCGCTGGTTTCCTGGTTGCAGCAAGCGATTACCTCAGAAGTAAGAAATCCAAAGAAATTTTCTTTGACAAAGACAGAAAGGAACACTTCAATTCTGAAATGTTCACAGGATACGACATGGACAGAACCATGCTCCGCATCGGTGCCATGAATATGATGATGCACGGAGTGGAAAATCCGAATATTGCATACAAAGACAGTCTTTCGGATCAGAACGAAGATACTGAAAAATATTCACTGATACTGGCAAATCCTCCGTTCAAAGGAAGTCTCGATGAAAACATTGTATCTCCATCACTTCTTTCCGAAGTTAAAACAAAGAAAACAGAACTTCTGTTCCTTGCACTGTTCCTGAGAATTCTCCGTATCGGAGGAAGGGGCGCAGTCATCGTTCCGGACGGCGTATTATTCGGATCCTCGAAAGCACATACTTCCCTCCGTAAGATGCTGATTGAAAACAACCGTCTTGAAGCGGTCATTTCTATGCCGAGCGGTGTCTTCAAACCGTATGCAGGCGTTTCCACAGCGATTCTGATTTTTACCAAGACAGGACACGGCGGAACCGACGATGTTTGGTTCTATGATATGCAGGCGGACGGCTATTCGTTGGATGATAAACGTTCTCCGATTGATGATAATGATATTCCCGACATCATTGAGAGATTCAGAAATATCGACGGAGAAAAGAACCGCGACCGCACTGAAAAATCATTCACAGTTTCTAAAGATGAAATTGTCGAGAATGATTATGATCTTTCCATCAACAAATACAAGAAAACTCTCTATGAAGCAGAGAAGTACCCTTCTTCCGCAGAAATTGTCAATGAAATGAAAAGACTGACAGAAGAACTGTACGAAGATCTGAAAAAACTCGAGGAAATGATTCGCTGAAGGGAAGATAGCATGGCGGAAAACTATTCAAAATCCCCTGTCGAAGCGATTGATGAATACTTCAATATGCTTGTCAAATCCAGATTTATTGA
>CAZDCU010000061.1:0-5067 GCA_964504055.1 uncultured Methanomassiliicoccales archaeon | reverse complement strand
TCCCGCCTGATTTGTGTTCTTCGCTTTGTAAAGAATATGTTTCTTTACGGCAGGGCCGTGATAGACTATTTCTTTCTCTTCCGCAGTCAAATCCCTGAACGGAACATCCGTGCGTACGCCCATCTCACGACAGACATCTGTCATAAGAGACCACATCAGACTGTTCCACGGTGCCACTGCGCCTCCGTCGATTGTAAGGGAATCGTCCGGAACAAGAGTGGATTCGTCCACTGTACGGATACTTCCCGTGCCTCCGCATTTCTGACATGCGCCCTGAGAATTGAATGCCAATTCTTCCGCACACGGAGCCCAGAAATGTGCGTTGCATTCGGGACAGATTGATTCTTTACCTGCGGCAACGGAAAGAGAAGGCTCAAGGTAATGTCCGTTGGGACATCTGTGATTCGCAAGACGGGAATACATCAGACGCAGACTGTTCAGCAATTCCGTTCCCGTACCGAACGTACTGCGGATTCCCGGCACGCCGGGACGCTGATGCAACGCAAGCGCAGCGGGAACATACTGTATGTCATCGACATTCGCTTTCGATGCCTGGGTCATACGCCTGCGCGTATACGTGGAAAGAGATTCGAGATAACGGCGTGAGCCTTCCGCATAAAGAACACCCAACGCCAATGAGGATTTTCCGGAACCGGAAACACCTGCAATTCCGACAGTCTTACCTAACGGAATATCTACGTCGATATTCTTGAGATTGTGGACTTTCGCCCCGCGGATGAGCATCCTGTCGATCATTTCTTACCGCTCGCGGTCGGATCGGCGTAGTAATATTCGCCTCTGGACTTCTGCTCCCTGTCCAATCTCGAGTCGGGTTTGTTGATTCTGGGTCTGTGAGTCTCGGCGTCTCTTCTGAACGTGATGTCCACAGCCTTCAGGAATCTGTTCATTCCTTCCCTCATATCAAACGGACCGTCCGCGATACCTTCGTGACCGGGGTTTCCGCCGAATACCATCATCGAATCGGAGACCATATCAAGGAAGTACATATCGTGGTCGATGATCATTCCGCTCTTTCCGGTCTTCTCCATCATTCTTCTGATGGTCTTTGCGGCATTCATCCTCTGGTTCGAATCCAAATAGGCCGAAGGCTCATCGATAAGGTAGATGTCCGCATCTTTTGCGAGACATAACGTAATTGCAACACGCTGTAACTCTCCGCCTGACAGATTCTTCACCTGTTTGTCCATCAGGTGTTTGATACAGAGCGGTTCGAATACTTCCGTCTGGAAGAATCCCGTATCGATTACATCGAATGCTTCTGTGTACAGTAATTCCTTGACTGTACCGTCGAAGTCGGGTGTGATGTACTGAGGTTTGTAGGAAATCTTCAGTTTCGTATCGAGTTTTCCTTCATCGGCTTCCAATTCGCCTGCGACAATCTTGACGAATGTTGTCTTACCTGTGGCGTTCGGACCGACGATACCGACGGTCTCACCGATCTTAATCGCACCGGGATTGACCGTAAGTTCGAATCCGGAGAATTTCTTCTTGATTGTGTCGAATTCAACAAGATTCGCGGTGTTCCATTCTCCTCTCGGAGGTGTCGCGAAGAATTCTACGGGCCTGTCACGGAATCTGATGTTTTCTTCCGGAAGGTAACCGTCAAGATAGACATTGATTGCGGTACGTACCTGACGTGAGAGTGTGAATACTCCGTATGCACCTTCGGTACCGTATACCACGCTGACATTATCGGCAAGGAAATCCAAAATGGCTAAATCGTGTTCGATAACGACTACCTGCTTAGTCTCAGATAACGCCTTGATCTGCCTTGCCATCTTTACTCTCTGATAGATATCGAGGTATGACGAAGGTTCATCGAAGAAGTAAACGTCAACATCTTTCATCATCGTTGCCGCCATGGCAAGACGCTGAAGTTCTCCTCCCGAGAGTTTTGATAATTCTCTGTCAAGAACTTCGGTAAGATCGAATTCTTTTGCCGCTTCTTCTACGGTCATTCTTTCCTGAACTTTGGAAAGAAGATCTCTTACGACACCTTTCACCTGTGAAGGAAGTTTATCGACATACTGCGGTTTCGTTGCAGTCTTGATTTTTCCTTCGTACACACTTTGAAGGTAATCGTGCATCTCGGTTCCCGCGAAATACTGCAGAACTTCTTCTTTCGAAGGAGGATTGTCATACCTTCCGAGGTTCGGAATCTCCATTCCGGAGAGCATTTTGATAGCTGTCGACTTACCGATACCGTTCGGACCGAGGATACCTGTCACGAAACCTTTCTTGGGTACGGGAAGCCTGTATAAACGGAATGAATTCTCGCCGTATTGGTGAATCATCTCGCTTTTGAGCTCATCCGCGAGACCGATAATCTTGATAGCCTCAAACTGACATTTGTTGACACATATTCCGCATCCTGCACAAAGTGTCTCGGAAATGATAGGTTTACCTCTCTCGCCGAGAGTGATGCAGTCCACTCCCGTCCTCATAAGCGGACAGAATTTGATGCATTCCTGATTACATTTCTTGTTCTGACATCTGTCTTTGATGACAGCGGCTATCCTCATGTTCCGCGGTTATGATGTCATCGTTATTAATCTTGTCATGAAAGGTACCGAATCGGCTGTATCACTGTGTAAGTGATGTCTTTGTTATCGCAATCAATCGGACATATCAAAATGCAAACCGTAAGACATACCTGATACGGACAGATTTTATAGGGAATAAGTATAACACATTTTCAGTAAACACGTGATATCATGAGCGAATGGATTAAGATTCACGCGCCGGCCACGACATCGAACCTCGGAGCAGGTTTCGACATATTCGGATTGGCTCTCGACGAACCGTACGATACAATCGAAGGCAGAAAAATCGAATCTGGAATAAAGATCACAGAGATTTCAGGTCCCGGAAGCGAAGGCATTCCCACAGATCCCGAAAAGAACTCCGTCAGTATCGCAGCCGCAGAGGTTCTCAAGAGAACAGGTGCGGATTTCGGTATCGAAATCAAGATCAAGAAAGGAATCAGGCCCTGCAGCGGTATCGGTTCATCCGGTGCATCCGCTGCCGGAGGAGCATACCTCGCTCATGTGCTCACAGGTGAGAAACTCTCCCCTACGGAAGTAGTCCTCTGTGCGGCACACGCCGAGGATGTTACATCGGGAGGATTCCACGCCGATAACGTTGCACCGTGTATTCTCGGAGGATTCACGATGATCAGATCCTACGAACCGTTCGAGGTCATTTCAATCAGACCTCCGAAGGACCTCGGTATTGTCATTGCAATGCCCGATGTTCTCGTTCCTACAAAAGAATCGAGACAGGTTCTTCCGTCACAGGTTTCCGTTAAAGATTTGGTGTTCCACGTCGGTAACGCTTCATGCCTCGTACACGGCATGGAGACAGGAGATGTAGACCTCATCGGACGCAGTATCAAGGATGCTGTTTTCGAGCCTGCAAGGACACATCTCGTTCCGCACCTCAAGGATGCGGAGAAAGCCGCACTCAGTGCGGGTGCGAAAGCTTCATTCCTCGGAGGATCCGGACCGTGTATCATCTCCTTCTTCAAGAAATCGGAGATGGACGGTAAGACGATTGCCGAGGCTGTCAAGAAAGTTTACGATCAGAACGGTATGCTCTGCGACACATGGGTAACAACATGGGGCGCGGGATGCAGAAGGGAATAAGATGAGTAACCACAAAGTTGTCTGTTGGGATTGCGGATGCGATGTCGACGACCCGTTCGTCAACACCTGTCCCAGATGCGGCGGTCTCCTGACCGTCAAGATGGACCTCGAGAAGGTCAAAGAGAAGAAGCCTGCGGATCTTGCAAAAGAGCCCATAGGCGTATGGAGATATGCCGATTTCTTACCTGTAGATAAGAAACACGCAGTATCCATCAAAGAGGGAGGAACACCTCTCTACTCCACAAAGGCACTCGGAGCCGAAATCGGAATTTCCGACCTGTACGTGAAATACGAAGGTGCAAACCCCACCGGTTCCTTCAAGGACAGGGGAATGACTGTCGGTGTCTCACACGCAGTCGAGTTGGGTGTAACGACAGTAGGATGTGCATCCACAGGTAACACATCCGCATCGCTCGCAGCATACGCAGCAAAAGCGGGACTGAAATGCGCAGTATTCCTTCCTTCCGGAAAGGTTGCGGCAGGAAAACTCGCACAGGCAATGTTCTTCGGTGCAAAGGTTCTCTCAATCGACGGAAACTTCGACGATGCACTCGCATTGGCAAGGAAGATGGCAGAAGAGAAGAAAATCTACCTCCTGAACAGTATCAACCCCTACAGACCGGAAGGTCAGAAGTCCGTCCTCTTTGAGATTATGGATCAGCTTCAGTACGACATTCCCGACAGGATTATCCTCCCCGTCGGTAACGCAGCAAACATCTGGGCTATCTACAAAGCACTCACAGAGCTGAAAGAAGTCGGATGGATTGACAGAATGCCTATGCTCACAGGTATTCAGGCCGAGGGAGCATGCCCTGTCGCATCCGCATTCAAAGCAAAGACAAATGATTTCGTTCCCGAGGAACACCCCGAGACGATTGCAACCGCAATCAGGATCGGAAACCCCGTCAGCGGAAGGAAAGCACTGAAAGCGATTTACGACACAGGCGGTTATTCGACAACTGTCTCAGATGCAGAGATTATTGCGGCACAGAGACTCCTCGGAAGGAGGGAAGGTGTCTGCGTAGAACCTGCATCCGCAGCATCCGTCGCAGGTGCGAAGAAGCTCCGTGAGATGGGAATCATCGACAAAGATGAGAAAGTCGTCTGTATCTGTACCGGAAACGGTCTCAAAGATCCGGACACAATCATCAACAACTGCGAGCCCATTATCAAATGTGCAAACAGTGTCGAAGCTGTGGAAAAAATCCTTAATTGAAATCGAGGAGGCTCGATTGCCTCGGACCTTCCGGGGCATCGTTCTCCTCATCTTTATCCACTGAAGTCGGTGCTTCGTACACAGGTTCGGAAGATTTGTTTCCGACTTCTTCTTTGAGTTTTGATGCAAGAGATTTGCCTATACGGGGTACCGAAGCAAGCTCCTCCGTATCGATGTTACGGATAT
>CAZDCU010000060.1:0-5198 GCA_964504055.1 uncultured Methanomassiliicoccales archaeon | reverse complement strand
ATTATCCTTCTGGGCGTAATCATCAGACTGATTCTCGCTCCTACGCTTACATTCAACATCGATATTGCGTATTGGGCCGAAGTAATCGATGTTTTCCAGAACGGTTTCGGATTATACGGAACTGCAGGATACTATTACACTCCGATTTGGGGATACTGTCTGGGTTTTATTGCATTTGTAATGCAAATCCTGGGAATTACCGATTTCGGAACATTCGCACCGGAATTATATCATCTGGTCAATGAAGGTTTCAAGATATCCTCTTTTGTCACATCCGTTGAATTCAACACAATTCTGAAATTACTTCTGATCGCAGTCGATGTTGCGGCAGGCATTGTGATTTATAGATTCGTGATGAAACATACAGAGGATGGGAAGAAAGGGTGTTTGGCTGTATTGCTGTGGATGTTATCTCCGTTGGTGATAACCCAGTCATCCGTACACGGAATGTTTGACAACATTTCGGCTTTGCTGATTCTTCTGACGGTAATGTCCGCTATAGACAGAAGATACTTCATCGCGGGAGCATTGTTTGCATTAGCTGTATTAACCAAATTCTTCCCGCTGTTCTTTGTGTTTTTGTTAATAGCATATGTTCTCAGGAAGGAAGGCGCGGATGTAAACGGAGCGAGAAAACTTCTGAAAGCGGTGACGGGATTTATCGTAACTGCGGTTATTGTGTACATTCCGAACATTATCAACAGAGATTTCTGGGATTCGTTTTATTTCCTTGCGTATAGGGTGGGAATAGACAGAGGAACATTGGCATCGATCACTCCGATGCAGACTGTCGAAATCATCGCTTTTATTCTGGTTGTCATTGCGCTGATTATTGTCGTCATAGCGAAATACGGCGAAAGAATCATGGCATACGCCCGTTCCGCAGATCCCGATGTCAGGAATCGTAAGGTCGCAACTGTACTTTTTGTAATCGCTGCGGTGCTGATTGTTGCAGTTATTGTCAAGACGCTTTTCTTCTCCGAAGAGCTGTCTTACACATCTTTGGGATTCGGTGCCGTTACGGCAGTCAGTATTTTCTCGATATTTTTGGAAATTTATCTCGCATACAGGTTGTTGATGCTTGAAAACGACGGCGATACGCACAGGTTGACGTTTCTGTTTCTGACGGCAACGGCAGTCATTCTCTGGCCGTGTGCTCCGTCGTATGTTCTTGTCATGATTCCTTTTGTAATATGTTATGCAGTGATTGCAGACACGTCTTTCATCAAACCGTATCTTGTAATGTCTGTTGCGATGACTTTCATGGAAATCACGGCATACATGACATCCCCGACATCGTTGATTATGGCGCTTACGGGCGATGTGTCCGTAATGGTTCCCGTCTACGAATTCCTTGCACTGCCTGTATTGGGGGGTATCGCGGGAACAACAATACTCACAGGCATTACGGGAATAATCGCCTATCTTTCGTTGATTTACATTCCGTTCAGATGGTACCGCGAATATCACAGGAGGAATGCACCGTGAACGACCGTGTGTCAACAGTAACAGTTGCATTATTCGCCGCCGTTTTGATAATCGGTGGGGCGTATGTTTATCTCGGAAGCAGCGGAAGTCACGACTGTCATGCAGAGATTACTTCCGACGGAAAGATTTCGTATGAACTCACAGGTTCCGCTTCGGAATACAGATATTCTGTGTTTTCGGATACAAAAAATGTCAGCACTGTCTATCTTTATCTCGATGAAGATCACGTACACGATCCCGTAAGCACAGGTTCTCAGAAAGAATTCCTTTCGGTAATCTCCAAAATGCTGGAAAAACGCGGAGTTCATACAGAATATGCGGATTCACAGGGTCTCCGTAATGTAATGAAAGATTCCGATTCAGTTGTTCTGATGATCAGCGGAGCGTTGCCGAATACGGTGTACGGCGATTCAACCGTTTTCGAAGAATGGATGACTGCAGGCGGCACAATCTACTGGGCCGGTCCGGAAATCGGAAGATATGTTTCGACATTGGACGGTCTTAAGGATTTGGGAAAAGGATACTTCGACGGAAATGTGTGTAATGCGCCGGACACTTACGGAAAAACCGCATCCGATATGCTGGAGTATACGGGAACGATTTACTATGACTGTTCCTACGGAATCAAAGCAGACCTTCCGAACACAAAATCTCTGTCTTTCATCTCCGATGACGGCTATTCATCGGTTACCGTATCCAAGCTGTTCAACGGCAATGTGACTGTTTTCGGCGGAGACATAACCGAAAGCAAGCAGGTTGTAGGCGACGTCACCGACCGTACGTGCTGCGCAGACCTCATTGTATGCGGACTTACATACAAATCCGAAGGATTGGATGCAGGTCACGGTACGACGGACGGAAAAGCAACAGGCGTTACTTCCGTATCCGTTACGGGAAAAACAGGCGTTGCATTCTTCATCTGCACGGGAACGCCTGCATCGGATTGGTCGAAGTGCATTCGTTTCTGATTACAGACGTTCCGTACCGAGATAATCCGTACAGCGCCCGTATTCAAGGAAGTAACCGCCGAGATAGATGTATGCGGAACGGTATCCCGTCGCCGATGACACAGGCGATGTTCCGGTGGCGGTGCCTCTTGTTACGCTGCCGGATTCGTGAATAATAATTTTCGATTCACTGCAGAGATGTGCCGCAATTACCTGTGCAAGGTCTGCACGCTGTGCGTTGGAGTAATCTCCTGCAACGACACAGACGGTTCCGTTTCCGTTTTTGACGAATGTAATGCTTGAATATTCTTCTTCGAAGAATCCGACGGCAAGATATCCTGTTGTCAGTGCGTACGTGTTTACACCGTATTTCACGCTGTTTCCGGACAGCGAAAGTGCGCTCTTGTAATCGTTTACCGTAATTTCGCTGTATGCTTTGTCCGTATTTCCGGTGTTCAGACAGTCCGAAGACATAAGGAACATACTCTGGTAGTCCGCAGTCACATTGACGATTCCGTCAGTTGTGGAATAGCATGAGCCTATCAGTCCTCCGACCCAATAGAGACATCCTCCGTTTTTGATCCAGGTAAGAATCGGATCGGATGAATTTCCTATGTAAACAGTATCGGGAAGCGCTCCGGATACGCAGATGAGTCCTTTTCCGCAGGTATTGCCGGAAATATCATTCGCTATTGCTTTGCCGAGTTCCTCTGCATTTACAGTGGTAACTTCAACACCGCGGTTGGACAGCTGATATCTGAGCTGACTTACGTAGTACTCCTGATCGAGTTTTGTAGATCCTATCGGCTGATCTACGTCCTTCAGATTCGAAGCATACGTGCTGTCGTAGTACAGATAATATCCTCTGAGAGGTGCGGAACTTCCATTGTCGGAGAGTACAACATCGTAACAGTTGGAAATGTTTGAATGAACCTTGTATGTGAACGAATCCGATGTGATTTCGGAATCGACGGAGTATGTGGCATCGGCGTTGAATGTGTATATGTATACCTCGCCGATGAGGACCACTGCCAATATGAGTGCGGCAACAATTACAATGCCTCTGTCACGCATTCTGTTCATCCTCCTTCCAATGCGATGTTATTTTATCAATCGCTCTGCCGATTTTCGGCCATTTCCCGGCGATTTCTTTTCTGAACATCAGTAATACGACGGATGCGACACCGACCCACTCCATGAATGTGAAGATTATATTGAAGTGGAACATAAGAGTAATTCCCAGAATCTTTGTTTCGAAAGCACGCATCACATCCACAATCCATGCTGCGGAAGGCCAACCCCAGAACGTTGAGATTGATGACAGCAGACTGAAATTGTCCTGTATGAAAGCTGAAAGGACCGATCCGAATCCGATAATCCACCAGCACAGGGAGTAGGAACGATCCATCGTGCAGATATGGATTGCAAGGAACGGCATGATGACAATTACGTATTGGGGGTTCAGTCCCATGATGAATGAAATCACCATCGCACATATGATGTATTTGAACAGAACTCTGTCCGGATCTTCGTTTTTCCTGTAGAAACGGTGTGCGATGAGAAGTTCTAGAATAATTGTCAGACCGACAGACATGATGCTGTAAAGTGAGTTTCTGCTGCTCCTGTCTGTTATCACCGTGAGTGTGGATGCCAAATCTCCGTTGATTATATTCGGTAGCATAATAATTACAGCCGTTATGATAAATCCAGCCACGGCAAGAGCCAATCTGCGGATTCTTTCGTCATTTTCTGAATATTTTTTGCAGACATACAATACAAGAATCAGCGAACAGACGACCGGGAACAGTTTCAGGAGTGTCGCCAGTGAAAGGAAGACTCCTGCCAGGAAATAACGGTTTTTACGCACGAAAATGATGCACATCAAAAGGAACATTGCAGACATGTTGTCGAACATTGCCTGTGAACCGCTCATGTATGCGACGATAGGGCACAGATACCACAATCCGAATGCGATATCAGCTTTCCTGCGGTCCGATGTGATTTCGAAGACTGTTTTGTGTATGAGATAACCTACAATCAAATCTGCGATTATCAGCGGAATCTTCATCGCGGTGTTGAATTCAGGAGATGTAATCGTGGAAAGATGCCATATATGCTCGAGATCACACATAGGGAACAGTGCGGTAACAGATACTCCGAACACATCCACAGATAGGAACGTATTCCATATCATGTCGATGAATCCCATAATATATCCCCATACAGGGAGGTAGAAGTATCCCGTCAGTTCGTACAGACCGTTTCCGGAGTTGATGTTTTGCATTATCACTCCCCAGTGATAGATATCATACTCGTATGTCAGAAGGGGAGTCATTATCAGACGGACAGCGGTACCGACAATCAGAAACAGAAGCAGGGTTTTTCCTATCCTGGACAGAATATTTTCTCTGCTACGTATAGATTCGTTTTCTGTATCTGTTACCGCCATTCTATTCTCCGCCATATTATGACCTCTTTTCGGTTACAGGTACTGTGTTCTCCCTGCCCGTTCCGCAGATACACAGGGATATCGATTTCTAGGTGAACAGTAAGTTGAATATATTTTTAAGCACCACCGGAGTCAAGGCGACTGCATCGAATGTCTCGGTATCGAGTATAGTGCTTCCCTTTACTGCACATATTTTCTTAATAAGACGGTGTTGCCGATTTCCGTATTTTTTCAGAGACATGTCTGAATGATGCAGCATAATCCGTTACTCTGGAACGGGAACGCGGACACAGATTCCGAAAGGTAAATATTAG
>CAZDCU010000059.1:0-5232 GCA_964504055.1 uncultured Methanomassiliicoccales archaeon | reverse complement strand
TGCGTGAGAACAAGGTGATGAAGGTGACACACCAAGGTTTTGGTAAGCCTGATGCCAACACGTTCGAGATAGAACCTTACTGCCTCAAGGTGGTGAATCGGCGTTGGTATATCATTGCTAACAATCCGTATTATGTGGGGAAGAACAATCGGCATCAAGGTGAAGAAGGTTACACGCCACATAAGGAAATATTGGCTTATGGACTCGACCGTATCACACAAGCCACAATACTCGACAAAACTTTCAAGATGAAGAAGGACTTCAATATGAAGGATTACTATGAGGGTTGTACCGGTATTATTCCGAGTGATGGTCCGATAGAGCACGTTGTATTGAAAGCTTATTGGAATGCTCCCGACTATCTCCGCACGTTGCCCTTGCACGAGTCGCAACAAGAAATCAGTAGCGACGAGGAGTCGACAATATTCTCCTACGATGTGAAACTGACGTATGACTTCCTGCAACTCATAATGCAACAAGGCGACCAAGTGGAAGTACTGGAACCGAAGACTCTTCGTGACCAAATGCGAAACCTTGCCAAGACATTATCATCGTATTACAAGCACTGACCAATGAAGGGACTGAACTTTATAGCAATAGACCTTGAGACTGCCACAGGTAAGCGAGCTTCCATCTGCGAAGTCGGAATCTGTGTGGTGAAAGATGGCAAGGTAGTAGAAACCAAATCGTGGTTGGTGCACCCTGAAGACAATGTTTATTCGTATTGGAATATGCGAATACATGGTATCCAACCCAAGGACACCGCTCAAGCGCTTGAATTCCCCGACGTTTGGGCTGAGATAATGGAGTATCTCAACGAAACACCCGTATTGGTGGCCCACAATGCCGCTTTCGATATCTCGTGTATCCGCAAATCATTGGAAATGTATGGTATCGAAAAGCCGGATGTGGATTATTACTGTTCTCTTCGTGCTGCACGCCATAACTATGACTTTGGTTGCAACACACTCGATTACCTCTGCGACCAGTTCGATATTCCCGAAGGCAAGCACCATCGTGCCGGTGACGATGCCGAAATGTGCGCACGATTGTTTTTGAGAGAAATCGAAGATGCAGGTTGGTGCGAGTTGACGGAGATGGATTACTGTTGTGGAAAACTTTAAAACTGAATGTGCTTATAATCAAAATAGTTTATTCTAAATGGTGTTACAAACTTTAGACAGATATGGCAACAAATTTCAAGACACTAAAAGAGTACTTTTATCCTGACAATGGTAATAGAACTTTTGTTGTTCCTAATTATCAAAGAGGGTATAAGTGGTCAGTAAGACTTGCTGAAGAGCAAACATCTGTTGAATATTTTATGGATAGTCTGTTGGAGGCATTCATGACACCAGACCGTCAATATTTTATACAGGGCGTTACAGTAGTGGAAGATGGTAACAATGTAATTCTTATTGACGGTCAGCAACGCACGACTACCCTGTACCTTCTTCTATGGTGTTTAGGTCTCTATTATATCACTGGTTCGAAAAATATAACTCTTGATTATAGTATCAGAAGTAAATCGAAAGATTTTATCAACTCGCTGAAAAATGGTTATGTACAAATAGAACCTGACCACAACGATGACATACAGGATATCTTTTATTTCAAGGAAGCAATTCTGCAGATTCAAGAAAAAATAAAAGATTTGGCAGAATCAAGTCGTGGTGATTTTTATAACTTTATTATGCATAAGGTCAGTCTGCTATATATAGTGATTAACAAATCAAAGGCTGTGCGCACATTCACTATGATGAATGGTAACAAAGCAACGATGCATGACGAGGAACTTACTAAAGCAGAAATACTTCATTTGGTGTCTTTACCCGAATCGACGAAAATCACACATGAAATAAACAATATGGATGACACTTTCGCCATGATGAGAGAAATGGCTTCGGTGGAATGGGAAACAAACGCATTAAGAAGCAAGTATGCTCGAGAGTGGGACAAATGGTTGTGTTGGTGGAATAGAAGAGATGTGAAAGAATTCTTTAATACGCGCAAGCCTATGGGATTACTTCTCGAATATTACTACCGCAAGAGGAACAATGGTAATACCTCAAAGGATTCCAAAGGCATTTACTCCTTCAGTAATTTCAGAAAACTTATGCCGGACAATGACAAAAAGGCCGCTAAAGATGTATTCAAGGGACTGCGTGATTTACAAAAGGATTTTGAGGATGTATTCAATAACCCATTATCATTTAATTATCTGAAGTGCTCAATGATTAGTTCCGGTAATGAGTCGGATGACAAATTCAAAATAATCATGTATTTCATCAGCCATAAGAGTGATATGTTGTTGCTTAAACGGTATACGAGATGGAGAATGCTCGGGTCTTCTCATATTGAGACGACCGAAGAATACACAATCGACCCTACAGCTGAAGATGGTAAATATTCAAATAAGGAAAAACGCCAGGAGCGTGTTGAAGGGATGCTTAAAAAACTGTCTTCATCGGATGTCTATAACAATCACGCTGAGATGTTGTTCAAGCAACTTTTGAGGCTTAATGTAAAAGAATACAACAAATTGAATGGTGGCAAAGGTGTCAAGTTTGATTTTTCCATTTGGGACAATAAATCCATCGAACATATCTACCCGAAATCAAAGTTTTATCATGAAGAGAAAGACGATATAACGGGTAATGTAAAATATGTAAATGGTGCAGGTTTGGAAGTTACCGACTTGAATGGATTGCTTAATCGTGATACAGCATTTACTGATACCACCAAATATAGCGAACATTGTATAGGAAACCTTGTATTGCTGTACGGAAGAAACAATTCGGAGTTTTGTGCATTGCCTTTTGAGGCGAAAAAAGAAAAATTCTTCAATAACGAGAGAAGTTTTGACAGTAGAAATCTGTTGCACACCATATCTTCATTTGCTAATGGGACTTGGGAACCGAAGGACATTGAAGCCGCATCGAAAAAAACACTTACCATATTGAAAAACGACTATAATGAAATGGACCATGAATAAGTTTAACAAATTCATCAGCGGCAAAGAATATTGCCTAAAAGATTTCTTTAGCAACGATACGAAAATTGTCATACCAGACCTACAAAGAGATTATTGTTGGGGCGATAATGCTTACACCGGTAAAGACAAAAAGCCCCAAGAACTCGTTTCGGGATTTTTGAAAAATATCATCGAACTTTATAAAACTGGCGATAGTTCTCCTGTGACTTTAGGACTTGTGTATGGCTATGAACAACCTTACAATCACATCCAAATTTGTGACGGCCAACAACGCTTAACCACCCTGTTTTTGCTTTTAGGGGTCATTAACACTAAGTGCGAGGAGATGAATATATTTGACAACTATATCATATCCGACCAAGAGATGCTGGACGATTATGAACCGCATTTACTGTATGCAATTCGCGAAAGTACTCTGTATTTTCTCAGCGACTTATCATTGCATCTCTTTATCAAAAGAGAATTGGAAGTAAAAGACATTCAAACTTCCAATTGGTATTTTCGCGAATACGACCAAGATGCCTCCATACAGAGCATGATTTCTGCTGTGGAAATCATTTCCGGAATCCTAGACTCGTATTCAGATTTGGACTATAGTCAATTTGGTGATTATGTCCTAAACAACTTACGCGTTCTCTATTATGATATGGGAAACCGTTCAAGAGGAGAGGAAACCTATGTCGTGATTAATACAACAGGTGAACCATTGTCTGCAACAGAAAACATAAAACCAATTTTACTTGGCAACCCGTTTCTCTCTGAGGAAGAAAGCAAGAAATACTCTGCCCAATGGGAAGAACGGGAAGAATGGTTTTGGCAGTATCGTGGCACGGATAAAACAAGTGACAAAGGCATGCACACTTTCTTTACCTGGTATTGGCAAATCGGCTTACAGCAAGAATATCAATGGGAGGACGATAAGAAATTCCCTTTGAACATAAACGATTTGTTTTTATCTGCACCAAATAAAATAAAAGATAATGCGAACGAGATAAAATTGAGTATAGAGAATTACGAGAAGTTTAGGTCTTTGGATAATCTAGATAGTTATTTCAATGCTCTCAAGTCTTTAGTCGATATTATCATAAATGATGAACAAATACAAAAAGTACTATCATCATTAGGTTTAAAAGGAGACGTTAATGATAAGACGTGCGTCTGGACATGGCTTAGGTCTGTCGACTTGGATATTGTTCTTCCCTTATTGTGCTTTATGAAAAAATATGGTACTTCAAACGTCTTGTATCCATTTGTGCGAAGAATACGAAAGAATCATTTCGATTCAAAATGGAGCAAGAATGACAAAAATCAACCTTCAAGGAGATGTTTCAATTATGTGGATTGGCGATACATCATTCAAATGATTAACCAGTGTGAAGCCTCTGATATATTGAGCGTAGATATTAACAAAATAGATATTTCTAAGATTCCCAACATTCCTGTTAATGGATGGTATACAGAAGATGATATTTGGAGGAAAGAACACTCTGCAGAAATTAGCAATATAAATGAAATAGAAGACCATCCACTTTTAATGGGAGACCTTGTTGCACTCCGAAAGAGTACTAGTGGTATAGCGTATGATTTGTCAACTATTACCAAGCGGTGGAAAAATTTACAGCGTATCTACAATGCCTTTGATGCGACATTGGCTCAAGATGATAAAGAGTTGTCCAATTGGTTCAGACTTTATTGCGTTGTGAATGAAATTTCCCCCATTAGTCATATAAAAAATTGCAATTGGCATTTTGAAGGTTGTTTTTTTTCAAGCACAAGAAAAATGCCTTGGTGGATGGAATCGCAAGGTATCGATAAACTTCTCAATAGTGACAGTCTTATTGATGATATAAGGAGCATGATAAAGGAAAAAGTGGCAAACTTTATAAGTTGTCCTAAGACCCATAAGGAATTAATCATTAGTTGGCTAGTCCTTAAAACAATTAAAGCAACTAAGGATGGGCTGTTATTAAACCACTGGAATGACCGGGCGATTTCTGCCTACATTAAAATGGAGAAAAATTACATAGTCCCATGTGATGAGTTTCATTGGGGAAATGTGTTATGTGGATACTCGTATAGTTATACCATAAAGCCGGCCAAAGAAGAAACGGCTTGGAACCAAAGTGCAAATTTAGATTCACCTCTTACATCTATTCCTTTTATTCCAAACTTCTATGACAGAAACGACCATTGTATAAGTGATGAAGACGTAGAGAAATATGATGAAGAGATAAACA
>CAZDCU010000058.1:0-5263 GCA_964504055.1 uncultured Methanomassiliicoccales archaeon | reverse complement strand
CATCGATGTGCTTCCGATAAACATCGAGATGAAGCACATCGATGCAATGAACAAGACAGAATCTTCTGTTCATTGCATCGATGTGCTTCATCTCGATGTTGATCGGAAGCATCGTGAAGAATGAAAACATCCCTATGATTGCATCCGTGACACGGTATTTTTCACTCACCGTACTGCCTCCTGAGTCTGTCGCAGTCTTCTTCGCACATGTCGTAAGGGAAATCCCCTCTCTTAATGAGACATTTTCTTACCGCATCACGTACGGAACGTGCCAATGCGATACCTATTCCGAATCCGGTTCCGGCGTAATTTACGCGTTCTCCGTTTTTAGGACAGATGACTGCGATAGCATCTGAAGTAGTACCTGTTTCCCTGAAACCTAAATCATGCATCGCAGCGGATTTTGCTTCCGTCATAGCAATAATTGCATTGACTTTCGCTGCATCCGTGAACGGGACATCGGATATTCCGATGATGTTGATAGTTCCTGCGTGTTTCAGAGCCAGTCTCCTCTTCTCGGATATTTTGTATCTTTCTTCGTAATCGGTAATGATATCTCCGGCGATTACCTGATTTGATAATCCTGCGGTGGCGATTGCACGTGCATTGTTTCCTTCGAATGTTACCGAAACATCGGAAATCACATGATCTACTTCCGCAGCGGTCATGAATGCAACGGTATCCTCCGGAAGTTTCAGAATTTCGATTACTTTATCGATATCGGTCTGAGGATTTTCGTTATCGTATCTCGAGCTGACCTGCATTATGATAACGGTGTCGGTCTCCCTGAGTCCTCCGTTGGAAACGCAGGAACTCAGGATCTCGACTTTTTCTTTGAATTCGATAACGGCAACGGGATAATCATTGACGTATTCGATTCTGACACCTGCCGACGGCATCATGCGAACACCTCAAAGAGTTGGATGAACAGATTTTCAATACATCCCTGCACGTGTATGCCGACGAACATGTACAGCGGTAATGTGATGAGTATAATATAAACTATAGACGAAACTTCGACCAAAAGACAGCATCTGCCCATATCTTTCACTGTAGGCATAGGGCCTTTTCCCATTAGGTACACGTCTTTCTTCTCCATGGATATTCCCAATGCACCTGCGAATGCCGTCATCGGCCATCCGCTGTTGGGAGAAGGAGTTTTTCCGTGCTGTTCCAATGCCATGGGAATGGCTGCTTTCCAGTTCATTCTGAGAAAGAATGCACCGATGGTTACGAAGATGATTGAGATTCTCGATGTAACAAAACCCAACACGTCATCCAACCTTGCCGGGAAATGACCCAGGTTGCGGTATTTGTCGTTGAGATATCCCCACATCGCATCCATGAGATTCGCACATCTGAAAGCAATACCTCCGGCCAACCCGAATATTCCGACGTATGTCATCGGAGACACCACACTGTCCGAATAATTCTCGGAAACCGTTTCCGTACATGAAGAAACGATATGTCCTTCGTCCATTCCTTTGGTGTTACGGCTGACAATCATCTGCAGTTTTTCGGCGGCTTTTTCGGTATCTCCCTCTTCGAGTGCTTTGCGTATCGGTTTAAGATGTCTTCTGAAGGAAGATACAGCAAATGTTATTTTGATCAGTACGGCACTGACAATTATCCACGCTATCTCACCGAGATAGTATTTCGCTGCCGCAGATAACAGGAATGCGATACCTCCGAATACAAAAACAACGGCAAGATACGAAACAAAACCCATCAAAGTAGCGAATTTTCCGTCTCTTTTTTTGATGTGTTTATCGATCCACATCAGCATACAGCCCATCCATCTGAGAGGGTGCACCGCATTGGGTAATTCTCCTATCGTGAAATCTATCACGACTGCCAATAAAATAATCAAAACGGCATCTGCCCACAGATCCACGGAAATCACCTCAGAGAGTTCCTAACTGCCTGAACGAATCTTTCGTTGCGTATTCTGTCTTTTACGCAGAATCTTACGTAATCTGAAAATTCATCGCCGAATGAAGCGCATTCGCGTACGGCGATTCCGTTCTTCTTCATTCTTTCGGCGAATTCGTGTCCCGTTATTCCCAACGGAGCTACGGAATCGAAGAAAAAGAATGAATCAGTCATGGTAACGGGGAATCCGATGTCTTTCAGTTTGTTGTACATCCATTCCGCTTCCGTCGCAAGTAATTCGGATGCTCTTCTGACGTGTTCCATCCTGTCGCGTATCAGTACTGTGGCGACTTTCTGCTCGATCTGTCCCACATTCCATGTCATGCGGACTTTGTTTAATTCTTTAATAATTTCGGAATTTGCAAATCCGAATCCTATGCGGATTCCCGGGATCGCGAATGATTTTGTTAACGAACCTGCGATTAACAGATTCGGACATTTTTCAACGTATCTGACACATGAGATTTCATCATGATTGTGAACAAGTTCCAGAAGAGTTTCGTCTAAGAAAACGAACGTTCCTTTGTCTCCGCAGTATTCCGCCAAATCCAAGATATCTTCGGGTTTTTCCGTTCTTCCCGTGGGGTTGTTGGGATTGCAGATGTAAACTGCTTTGATGCCCGAATCTATTCTCGATTTGAGTCCTTCGAAATCGATATGAAAATTATTCTTCGGAGATAGTTCTTCACGGATTACTTCGGCACCCGCAATCAGGCACTGCTGTGTGTATTCCGCAAAAGAAGGCTTCGGAATTATCACGCGGTCGCCGTTTTCCAAGAAGGTATTGGGAAACATACGGATAATATCCGACGAACCGGCACCGATGATTATGCTGTCTGTGTTTACGTTGAATGTCTTCGATATCGTTTCTTTCAGTTCCGCACAGCTGTCGTCGGGATAGTGATCTATTCCGTCCGAAGAAGATGCGATTATTTGTTTGATATCGGAAGGAGGTCCGAAAGGATTGAGATTGTGACTGTAATCCTCGATTCCGCCGAGTCTCCATGCCTGTCCGCCGTGTACAGTACTCTTAAGATTGCGCAGATTCTGTCTTGAGGACATGGATGGATTCATTGTCCATGGATAAGTTGCATACGATATAAAGGTTCAATGCTCCCGGACATCAAATGTCCGGAAGCATCGTATATCATTTATCGTCGCCGAAGATATCTAGATTATATTCGTAGTCTTCTTTGTGATATCTTTTCGGAAGAACATACAGTTCTCCGTCTTTATCCAATCCTACGGATGCTGACACTTCGTAAACATCTTCGATGAGATCTTCCGTAATGACCTTCTTCGGATCTCCGATTGCGACGACTTCTCCTTTCTTCATGATGATACACAAATCACAGTATCTTGCCATGAGGGAGATATCATGTTCCGCAACGAGGATAGTCATATTCTTCTTGACCATCGCACGGAGATATTCCATCACATCGAGCTTGTATTTCATATCGAGATGCGACGTGGGTTCATCAACCAACATCAGCCTCGGCTGCTGAACGTATGCTTTTGCGATAAGAACACGCTGACGCTCTCCCGAAGATAACATATGAAGAGGGCGGTTTCTTAAGTGATACACTCCGAATTTCTTCAGACATTCTTCTACAAACGTCTCATCTTCTTCGGTTTCCCACCATACATTCTTCAGATACGGATATCTTCCGAGCATTACTGTTTCAAACACACTCAGTCCGAAGCTTGTTCTCAGTTCCGCAGGAACATTCGCAACAACCTTCGCAATCTCTCCGGGACTCTTTCCGAGAACGCTTTCTCCGTCAATCAGAATCTCTCCCGACGAAGGATCGTGAAGTCTGTTGATACATTTCATCATCGTCGTCTTTCCGCATCCGTTGGGACCTATCAATCCGACCAACAGTCCGGGACCTATCTTGTACGATACTCCCCTGACGGCGTGATAGCCGTCCTCGTAATACTTGTGGAGGTCTCTGACCTCCAGTAACGGTGTCTCATCCGTCATACATCTTCCCCCTCTTGATAAGAAGATAAGCAAACACAGGAATTCCTATTATCGTTGTTATCGCACCTACCGGCAATTCGAATCCGGGTACGAGCATTCTTGATGCAATATCGGCAACAATCATCAGGAATCCTCCGAATGCCATGGATGCAGGGAGAACCAATCTGTGATCCCCTCCGAGTAACATACGGCATAAGTGCGGTATAACCAAACCGACAAATCCGATGATTCCGACGAACGCGACACAGATCGATGTGAGAACAGATGCTATGATAAGCATCCATCTGTTGAATCTCTTCACGTCGAGACCCATCTGTCTCGCCTGATCTTCTCCCAATAACACGAGATTGAACTCTTTCGCCCAGTACAGTGCGCCGAATGAAATCGCAAACGAAGGGATGAATACAAGCCATACCTTCGACCATGTGATTTCGGAGAACGAACCGTATAACCATGAAAGCGAACTTGTTACGTGGTTTCCTGCGAATGTAAGCATGAGTGTCTGTGCCGCAGAGAATACCAATCCTACGATAACTCCTGAGAGAACATAGTTGATTGATGTTCCTCCCGCTTTTGTGGCGAGAATCATTGTGCATAAGAATGCCAGTATTCCTCCCACTGCAGCCGTAACTGCCGTGAGATAGATTGAGTGTGAAGGGAACAATCCGAACAGAGTGAAATCAAATGATATTACGGCAATAGCTGCGGTACCCGCACCCGAGGAAACACCCATAATGTACGGGTCCACCAGGGGATTCCTTATGATTGCCTGGTACATTGCACCCGCTATGGATAATCCCACACCTACTGCGACCGCAACCAACGTTCTCGGAAGCCTTGCGCTGTAGACCATTAATTCGTTGTATGTGAGGTTGCTTCCGCCTTTTGCTATTGCGGAGAATAAACACTGGAACATTTCTCCTACGCCCAATGTCGTCGTAGGCCCCACACATAAAGAAACGACTGCTGCGATAAGTGTCAGAACTATTCCTACACCCATCACCAACCACAGACGGTGTCTGCAGAGTGTGTTGTGTGAGTAATCTTCACCGAAGAAGAAAGTTCTCATCAAATCCGCAATATGCTTTACGGGATGTTCCCATTTGAATCCGAATTTCATCACTGCATAAGCAACTGCAAGAATCGCCGCAATGACACCTAATGAAATAAGCAGAACCTGCCATGGTGCAAGTCCCGGATCGGGAATCGGTGCAGGTGTAGCGTCATCGAACCCTCCGCTTACCGAAAGTGCCGATCCGTCGTTTCCGAAAAGATATCCGTTGTTTATGACAGTGACACCTGTCATAGAGAACTGAATGTGCTCCTCGGGAACGGAATACTTACCGA
>CAZDCU010000057.1:0-5364 GCA_964504055.1 uncultured Methanomassiliicoccales archaeon | reverse complement strand
ATTATCGCACCCACAAACAACTCCGTGGAACAGGTTCTGAACGGAGTCCTGAAAGTTATCGAACAGGACGATCCTGAACACAGGTACATCGATCCCGAGGAAGACATCCTGAGGATGGGTTCCGCAACCGCGGGATTCATAAAAGAACATCCGGGAATGTGCGAAGACAGAGCCAGGATGAAGAGAATCAAACAGCTCAGACAGTCCAATAAGATAATTGCGAATCTTATTTTCGAACGTAAAGTTGAGGCTCTTAAGCCTAAGTTTGAACTGATTCAGCGCCTTTACAATGAAGGATATGACGCAGCACCGTACAGTGAAAAGAAAGAAATCGAATCGGAAATCAGGGCCGCATGGGATGAAATCGTTGCTGTAGTCAAACAGAATAACGAATTGATAGGATTGGTTTCAAACGTCGATCTTACGAATCTCAGATCCAGGGCGGACGGTATATGCAAAACACTGATGAACCGCAGCAGGCCCGAGTTGGATATTGTTCAGTATCAGGAAATGACCGATTCGGAACTGAGAGAACTTATTTTCCAAAATAACGAAGAACTCATGGAATTGGAACCGTACGATACCGCAGTCAGGATGAGAAAGGCGAAGGTCATGGCGATGACTCCGTTCATTCTCATGAGCCGCCGCAGATCTATGTTTGACGACGGCGGAATCGTTGATGTAAATCATATTTTCATCGACGAAGCAGGTTACGCGAATCTTATTCAGACTATGCCTGTTTTCATGTGCGGTCCGCCGATTGCTATGCTCGGAGACCATATGCAGCTGCCTCCTGTGTGCGAGTTGGAGAAAGACAACATCAGAACATGGATCGAACGTGACGATTACATGAAGTATTCCTTCATGTGGGACCAATCCGCACGTTATATCGAGAGTTATCTTTTCGGAACTATCGAGGATGCACGCGACGATTATCTCTACGACAGGGAACCGAGATTCGAAGAGACCCAGACAGCGAATTTAACATCCTCACACAGATTTGCGGACAATCTCGCAAAGATATTGGACGACTGCGTTTACATGAACGGAATCAGCGGCAGTGCAGGTACGTTGGAGATGTACTGTTACGATGTCAAAGGTCTGAATCCCGAGACAAGAGAGAATCTTGCCGAGGCGGAAGCTATTGCCGAATTTGTGAAGAAAAACGACAGCAATCTCGGTGATTTCGCGATAATTACTCCGTATTCGGATCAGAGAAAATCGCTCATAAAGAAACTGAAAGTCCACGAGAGAAGGATAATGACAATCCACGGTTCGCAGGGAAAGGAGTGGGATACCGTCATAATCAGTGTCTCGGACAACGGGACTTCCAGCAAACAGGTTCCGTACCGTTTTACAAGTTCGTTGCCTCCTTACGACGGGTTGAAAGTTATCAATACTGCGGTTTCGCGTGCGAAGAAGAGGCTGATTATCTTCTGCGATTACGAATTCTGGAAACAGAGAGCCGTAAGAGGAGATCTTCTCGGAAGATTGGTTGCCGATACAGGAACGAAAGTCATCCCGATCGGAGGAGATGCTTCGGATTACATTGACTTCGTCGGGAAGAGGGAAGATACTGGAAAGAACGATCCTGTCAACATCCGCCTTACGATGGATTCTTCACGGAGAATCGTGAAATTAAGAAGAGCGTTCGAATACGGCGGAATGAAACTTTTCAGTGAAGAGAATCACAGACTGAAAAGTATTCTGAAAGATGCAGGTGTGACTCCGAGCGATGCTTTTGTTATCGCCGAGATGACCGATGCCGCTCAGAATGAAATCGAAAGAGCGGTTGCAACAGTGGAAATTTTTCCCGAAGATGAGATTAAAGATATCAGTGCCAGAGTAGGAATCAACGAAGCCGTAACAGGGCAGTTGATCTCAGATATCGTCGAGGCTTTCAGGTTGTATTCCGAAAGTATGAAATCCGGAAATCAGCCTTCAAAACCGTAAAAATAAGGGATTAATCTCCGGCCCTAACGGCCGGAGAGAAATCCGTTCAGTTTCCTAAGTTGGCTTTGGTGACTGCAGTGTCGATTTCTTCTCTGAGGTGATCGGGGAGACCGTTTATGCCTCCGACGAGGAATCCTCTGACAATCATTCCGACTGCGTCATCTTCGGACAGTCCGCGTGACATCAGATACTCAATCTGATCCCTCGCAATCTTACCGACTGCCGCTTCATGAGTCATCTCGACATCCGCATTCGTGGACATAAGTTCCGGAATAGCGTTTGTGCTTCCGCCGTCCGAGAGCATAATGCTTCTGCATTCAAGGTGGGCTTTGATCCCGGGAGCATGTCCTTCGAGACGTCCGCGTGCCGTAATCTTACCGCCGTGAACGATGTTTCTTGAGATGATTTCGGCGGATGTGTTCGGTGCGTTGAGGATTACGCTTCCTCCGCTGTCGACATCCGACTGTTCATTGGCGATACAGATTGTGTTCATCTTGCATGAAGCGCCTTCGCCGTTGAGATAGCAGACAGGGAAACTCTGCAGTGTTCCCACAGGTTTCAGAAGAACGTAGTTGTTCACGTATCTTCCGCCTTTCTCGACGATACATCCGGTCCTCGGACGTACCGCGGTCTTGGTGTCCCAGCTGTGAATCATTGAGAATACAATCGAAGCGTTCTCTTTCACATAGATTTCGGAAACACCGATGTGCAACGCATCGTTTACGTGGTGTCCCGTAGCGCATCCTGTGATGATTTCCAATTCAGCGCCCTCATCTACGATGATGATGTTGTGGAGAGTCTGCATTGAGCCCTTCTTTCCGATCATCATACACGTTTGGATAGGATTCTTTACTTTGTATCCGGGTTTGACGTGGATGAAGTAACCGTCTCCGTCTTCGAGATAGGTCTTTGCGGTGTACTTGTCCTTCTCGGGACTGACCGCTTTCCAATAGTAATCTTTCAGCCAATCGAACTTGGCGAGAGCTTCTTTCGTGGACATGACATCCACTCCTTCTTCCGCTTTATTCGTACAGTGGCTCATTGCGTTGTCGAGGAACATGATTGTTCCGTCACGGCCTTTTTCATCTGCGATGACACCGACACCTTCCATGATTCCGCGTGTGTCTTTGTCTGCGGTCTCAAGGTCGTCGATCTTCTGAGGTTCGAACGAACCGAGTTCATACTTTTCGATATCTACGTCGGGTCCGTATGCACCCTTCTTCTCAAGTGCACTCTTCACTCCATCTTTACCATTCTGCATGATATGCACTCTCCGTAACCTCTTTCTCTGATGTCTTTGAGGATATCCATCGGACGTCCCGTGCATCTGATGAGTCCGTCTTTGAGAACGAATGCTTTGTCCGCTCCGATGTAATCCAAAATCTGTCCCGTGTGTGTGATAACCAGCGAAGACACATGTCTCTTGGAGCTGGAATTCCTGCATCCTTTGCATCCTTCGGCGTAAAGAAGATCGTGAACCTTCTTTCCGATGAGGTCGATGCTTTCCAAATCCACTCCGGATTCCGGTTCGTCCAAAAGAACGAATTCGGGACACTGTGCGGTGAGCTGAAGGAGTTCGGACCTCTTGATTTCTCCTCCGGAGAATCCTACGTTTACATCTCTCGCGAGGAAATCCTTCATCCTGAAGTCTGTCGCATCGGGAATGCTCTTTCCGTTTGCCGTCGCTTTGACAAGATCGCCGAGTTTTACACCTACGACATTCGGAGGCCTCTGCATCATCATACCGATTCCGAGCCTTGCGCGCTCGTCGACGGGCATATCTGTGATGTCTTTCCCTTTGAACACTATGCTGCCTTTCGTTACCTTACATGTCCCGTAACCCATTATGGCTGCGAGGAGCGTGGATTTACCGGATCCGTTGGGTCCGAAAAGGACGCATGTCTCTCCTTCCTCCACATTAAGCGTGATGCCTTTCAGGATCTCTCTTCCTCCGGCTTCGACGTGAAGATCGTTGATGTTCAGCATTCTCTCACCTTGTACGGGTCATGCAGATACCTCATATTAAAATGTGCTTAACAGCGTTAACATTCGTCTGGTATTGTGTTGGGTCTTGAGAATTAACAATTGTGAATATGCCAGATGTGACAGTTGCAGATTCGATGTTGCGGCAGATAGAGGACATGTAACTGAAACACGGAGATTACCCAATCGATGACAACCCATAAAGTGTATAATCGCAGTTATTGCCGTAATTATCTGGTTTTCGGGTGAATTATATAAGGTGCCATCACATCACTTGATTCATGAAACCAATCCCCGTCGGCATTCAGGATTTCAAATCCGTTCGTAACAAGGGTTATTACTTTGTGGATAAGAGTATGCTGATAGGGCAGATTTTAGATCAATTTCCGGAAGACGGGGTCTTTCTCTACACAAGACCGCGCCGTTTCGGAAAATCTCTCAATCTCAGCATGTTGGATGCTTTCTTCAATCTTGAATATAAGGGCAACACATGGTTCGACGGATTGGAAATATCAAAACACCCGGAATATGACTGCTACAAAAACGCATTTCCTGTCATCTCCATAAGTCTGAAATTAGGTAATCCCCGGAATTTTGAATACTTTATTGAATTATTTAACGTAATGCTGAAAAAAACATTCAAAAAATTCACATACCTCAGAGATTCACCGGAAATCGATAAAGATACAAAAAAAGATTTTAACAGGTATTATTCCGGAAAGAAAACCGTTGTGGACTCTATGATTGCGCTGAGCGATCTGTGTTCCATGTTGGAAAGTCATCACAAGTCAAAAGTTATAGTACTAATCGACGAATATGACGGTACTGTCAATGACGTAACAGACAAAGAACTCCGTCGCGAAATTGTATCGTTTCTGGGAGATGTGCTCTCACCGTTGCTTAAGGAAGGTACTTCCAGACAGTTAGGTGTTGTAACAGGTATCACGCAGATAACCAAAGAGAATATTTTCAGCGGAGTGAATAATTTCACACGCAACGACATATTCGATGTTGAATACGACGAAATGTTCGGTTTCACCAATGAAGAGGTAAAACAAATCTGCGCCGATTACGGCCATCCGGAAAAATTCGAAGAGGCAAAAGAATGGTACGACGGATACCGTTTCGGAGATGCCGACATCTATAATCCGTGGAGTATACTGAATTACGTTCAGAAGAATTTCAAACCTGAAACCTATTGGGTTAATACCAGCGGGAATGAAGCAATATACAAAATGCTGTTGGAAGCGGACAGCGAACTCACTGATAATCTGAAGATTCTCGGTGCCGGAGGCACAGTGTCGGAAGAAGTCTCCAGAACACTGACTTTTGACGATCTTGAGGATATCGGCAAAGTGTACTCGCTTATGGCTCTTGCCGGATATCTCAAAGCGATACCCAAAGGACAGCTTTACGAACTGTCAATAC
>CAZDCU010000056.1:0-5864 GCA_964504055.1 uncultured Methanomassiliicoccales archaeon | reverse complement strand
GTTAAACAATAAATGTAATCCTACGATTACGTTTTTCGTAGCGGTTTATCTTATATACTATGCCAAAATGGTTCGTTTCATAGGCAAATCCCGGAGGAAAAACCTATGAAATGTGATGAAAAGAGAGTCTCGGGCGGCAGAAAACTGCTTGTCATGGGGATGGTTGCTGTTGTGGCAGTCGCTTCGATCACCCTGGTCGTTACGAAATACAACAGTGAACATGAGATTCTCATAGTAGTCACAGGATCGATGGATGCCGGCGAAACCGACAACCCCATCTCCACAATACCCGTCAACAGCATGATTTCACTCAGATACCTGACTGAGGATGATCTTCAGAGCGTGAAGGTCGGAGACGTGCTCGGATACAGCTACGGAGATAAGACCATCGTCCACAGAGTAATCGCAATCGACTGGGCGAATGAGACATTCACCTTCAAAGGAGATGCGAACACTTCCACTGAGACCGTGCAGTTCAGCAAAGTCGTCGGAATCGTAACCGATGTATACCCCGAAGCGGGAAATCTGATTACGTTCCTGCGTAACGGCCCCGTATATGTCATTGCGGAGCTGATCTGTCTGTTCGTCATGATCTCATGTGTAAGAGAAATCCTTAGGGTAATAAAAGAAGAAGAAACGGAGGCAAAACAATGAACACGGACAAAAAGAAGAAGTTAATCCTCCCGGCATTCATGGCGGTTCTCTGCGCAGTCATGATGGTCGGAGTCGGATATGCAGCACTTACAAGCTCATTCACCACAACCGCAAATGTTACTGCAGGCGACCTCGAAGTTACAGTTAACGGAGATGCAGCACTCACACTCGAAGGAAAGATTCCCTACGGTGTCGACACAGTAAGGACCGGCACAACAGACGAAAAGACATACCACGTCGATGCAGGCACATACACACTCGGAAAAGACAAGGCCATTGCAATCAAAGATAACACTGATGCATTCACCAAATACACAGTATCTGTCGAAGTCACATCCGATAAACTCAACGAACTCTTCGGTTCAGACTACACCCTTACAGGCGTTGTCAAAGACAAAGACGGCAATGTTGTCACCGACACTGAAATTGCAAAAGAAAATGCAACAGACCTGACACTCACTGTCGAGCTGAATGTCACCAAAGACAAGGCAGACATGGATGAGACTGCTCTCGCAAACCTCACCGGAGCCAAAGTCGTAGTCAAAGTCACCGTAGCAGGTGTCGCATAAACGTATTGAAGAACAGACAGCAGGTGTGAGAATGAACGGAAGCACAGTAAGAAATGCAGTGTTGATTGCATTGGCATCAGCTCTGCTTCTCACTGTCACCGTTCAGCCTGCTGTCTGTCTCCAAACCACTTTCACTTTTACAGGCGTGGAAGTTTCCGCAGTACAGAGCGGCGAATACCGCGCCGACACCCTGACAGAAGCCAATCAGAGCGATGTGATTGACAAACAGGGAATGGAATTCAAGTACGACGAAGATGACGGTTCAGTGGACGGCCACGACAAAGTCATCCTTCACGAGAAAGACAGTACCAGCAACAACATCTCCACAAGCGGAGATTTTACTGTAAGCAATCTCGTGATTCCTGAAGGAAAGGATTTCACATTCGGAATCAAGGTCTACAAGGTCTGGGGAATTCAGCTGTCCGACATCACAGTGTCGCTCACGTGTCCCGACGGAACAACCAAGAACATCACGATTAACAGCCGTACAAGCGGTGCATCTTCCACAGGTTACACTACGTTCTACCTCACATCGTCGATGAAAGCAGTCACGGATATCTCCAAACTCGGAGACGACGGCTGGTTCAGCGGAAGTTCCGGAGAATACACTCTGAACCTCGAAGGATCGGTAGCTCTGACACTGGAATTCTATATCATATTCAAGTGATTGTAAAATCCCTATATTCAGGCGTTCCAAACATTAATATCAATCCTGAATATGGGTTCACCCACCATGGATGCGGAAGAGAACGTTTCAATACTTCTGGGCAACCCGAAAGTCGCAATCCGCAGACTTGCGTTACCGCTGATTCTTTCGTTATTGGTGTCGCAGGTAAACGTTCTCGCAGACCGTGCATGGTGTTCCGGATTGGGTGTGGATGCGATGGCTGCAATCGCAGTCGTCACTCCGATCTACATGACAATCGTAGGTCTCGGAAGCGGACTCGGAGTAGGAGCATCCGCAGTCATATCGAGAATGATCGGTGCAGACAGAAAAGACAGTGCATGCGAAGCCGCATCTCAATCGTTACTTTTCGGAATAGTTTTTGCAATAGTTCTCACGCCGATACTCCTGATTTCACAGAGATCTATCCTCACAGTCCTCGGCGCAGGCGATGTCATCGACATGGCCGAATCTTATCTTGTAATATACTCAGTATGTACAATCATCATCCTGATTAACGGAGCCATCGGAGGTATCCTCAACGGTCAGGGTGCTACATCACTCTCGACAATCATGATGATTGTCATGGCGGTATCGAACATCGTTCTCGATCCTGTTTTCATCTACGGACTGAACATGGGAGTTCAGGGTGCTGCGATTGCAACGGTAATCGCAACAATATTCTCACTCGTATTGGGAATCTATTTCATTCTGGGCAGAAGAACATACCTCACCGTCGACCGCAAACATATGAAATACGACAGCGAACAGATGAAATTGGTCACTGTCGCTGCGGTACCTCAGATGATCGAATACGCAATCATGTACACCATGAATGCGATTCTGAATATTATTGTCATCAACACGGGCGGTTCGGAAGGCCTTACGGTATATTCGACACCCGATAATCTCATAGATCTTATCGTAATCCCGGCAATGGCAATCGGTTCCGCATTGGTACCTGTCGCATCATCCGCATTCGGTCAGAAAGATGTCGAAAGAATGAAAGGATCCTTCCGTTACGCACTGATTCTTTCGATTTCATGCGTAATATGTCTCGCATTAATCGCAGAATTGTTCTCGGAACAGGCACTGTTCATTTTCACATATTCAGGCGAAATGGAATCGCTGAGACCTAAAATGATCCACGCACTGAGAATAATGTGTCTTTATTCGGCATTATTCGCATTCACTCCCATCTGTTCCGGTTATCTTCAGGCAATGGGCCGTCCGAACTACTCCGTATTCTGTGCGATTTGGAGGAATCTTGCACTGATTGTATCGTTCATAACATTGGCATCCTTCATGAACATGGACGGAATCTTCTGGGGACTTGTTCTCGGACACTCTATAGGCGCGGTTACTATTCTCTGTGTCGCATTGCTCACGCAGAAAAAGGTAAAGGCGAAAATCGCCGCAGAATCGTGAGGAAATCCTAAAGAAACAGGGTTTTTGACCGTTTTTGCAAATAACCTATATACCATCATTCTCTGAACACTTTCATGGAATGCAGCGATGAACAGCACGTCATCGGACATCTTACAATAATAGGTGTATTGGGAAATATCATCCTCTCGCTGTTCAAACTGTTCGCAGGTATCTTCGGTAACTCTGCGGCAATGATTTCGGATGCTATGCACTCACTTTCGGATGTTCTCGCTACGGCAATAGCATTCGTAGGTGCCAGAGCATCGAGAAAAGAGATGGATCACGAACATCCGTACGGACATGAACGTATCGAATGTATCGCATCTCAGATACTGTCTGTGATTCTTGTCATTACTGCAGTGGGAATAATGTATTCCGCCGTGCAGTCCATAATGAGCGGAGAATACGAGAACAATGTTCCGACAGTGCTTCCTCTGATTGCAGCCATAGTTTCAATTGTCGTGAAAGAAGGAATGTTCTGGTACACTATGCATTTCGCCAAAATCATCGACAGCGATGCATTCAGGGCCGATGCATGGCACCACAGGTCCGATGCACTGTCATCGATAGGTGCACTGATCGGTATCGCACTTGCAATGATGGGTGTACCGATAGCGGATCCGATTGCATGTATTGTGATTTCGGCATTCATCCTCAAAGTCGCATGGAACATTATGAATGATTCTTACAGAAAAATGCTGGATACTTCATGCGATGACGAAACGGAAAACTGCATGAGGGTATCAATCTGTGCGGTTGAAGGTGTGAAAAGTATCGATTCTTTACACACAAGGCTGTTCGGAAACAGAATTTATGTGGACGTGGAAATCGGAGTGGATGAAAATCTCACCGTGGCCGAAGGACACAAAATCGCAGAAGCCGTGCATGACCGCATAGAAACCGAATATCCGAAGGTCAAACATGTCATGGTACATGTGAATCCCTTCTGACACATCATCGGTAATGTTCTAATCGGTGTTTTCATATTACTCTGTAATGCAGTCCGAGTACAGGATCAGATACACAGCGGAACAGTTGGATAAGGCTCTTAAAAACGGCACAATATCCGAAGAAATCTACAACGCCAACATAGAATCCGCAAGATCTTTCTCGGAAAGAATGTCCCTCGTCAATTCAATGCTGAGTAACGGAACATACATTTTCTCAAGATCTCCTTCGGATTTGAAGGAAGATTTCGAACTCAGACTCATAGATCAAAATGTATTCGATTCCGCATCCTGGCTCAATACAATCGATATGTCGGATGATAAAGAAGACATAATCTCCGTAAAACTCAGATTCAGCCTCATGGGGCTCAAAGTCGGAGGAAGGTTCGATACATTCGAATACATACTCGATACCGAAGATTCACAGATTTCCGACAGAAGATACTGCGTACACGGAACGCTGTTCGAAGGCTGCGGGAACTACAGAGCACCCGATTCCGCAGATAAGAGAACGGTTCCGATTGAAGTTACAAATCATATCGTAAATCTTGTATCGTATCTCATGAAGAACGGTTCTTTAAAGAAAGACTATGTCGGAGCCGAAGGATTCGACTGCACTTTCTTCGATTTATATGTAAGAACAGAAAACGGAAGCATCCACACCAAAGGTACTGCTGACACATATCCGATGTTTCTCCGCTGTATCATGCTTATGATGAATGCAGTCGATTCGTAAGATACCATTTTATCAATGGTATCGGATGATGCTTCATGCCTCCGAAATCGGATTTCTCTTCCCCGGACACATCTTTTCCCGAAGAAGTCATAAAATACAGGGATGCCACGGCAGAGAAATGCGATTTTTTCCAGTCTTTCGGAATAGTGAAAGGATACGGAAACGCATCGCCTGCGGAACTCGAATATTATCTGTACTGGCGTTCTCAACTCAGAAAAGGAACATTGTTGGAGTGCGATTACGGGTACGTCCTTCTGCGCCTGAGCGAGATGGTTATCGACGGCGATCCGAAAGAGAATGTCAGGGAAATGTCACTGATTCTGAAATCGTTCTCACCGTACTCCATCGAATACAAAGTAACATCGCAGACACTGTTTGAATACTGTCTGTACTGCGGCATAGACATGAAAGGTCTGAATCTTCTCGATGAATTCGCCGAAGTTATTGCGGGAGAATATGTCAGAGGCAACTTCGAACTTCTCGATGCAAACGGTATTATTTACATAGGCAACAGGAACGAAAATCTGTATGATTTGGATAATACAACGGCATTCATTGTCTGCAAGGCACTGCATGCAATAGACGAAAATATGATTGAAAGAACTGGCGTAAGCATGTCCGAAGCGTTCGGAAAACCTTCCGCCGAAAGACTGAATCTGTTCAGAAATCTCATCTGGCACACCGATGATGAATACATCCTTGAATACCGCGACTACACCGCAGACAGGGAATTCATGAGAATTTTTCTCAACACCGCATTGTATGTTATTGCATTATTCGAAGACAGAAAAAAGGCGAAAAAATGTCCTGCAGCGGAATTACTGACAGATGAAGAAAAAAGGATTATCGAACAGATAACTTCCGGA
>CAZDCU010000055.1:0-6070 GCA_964504055.1 uncultured Methanomassiliicoccales archaeon | reverse complement strand
ATGAACGGAAAAAGAACTATTCTTTTCATCGACGAAATCCACCGTTTCAACAAAAGTCAGCAGGATTATCTTCTTCCGTTTGTCGAGAACGGAACAATAGTTCTCATCGGTGCTACAACGGAAAACCCGTACTTCGAAGTCAACCGTGCGTTAATCTCACGTTCTACCGTTATAGAATTAACCCCTCTTACCAAAGAAAATATCATTACAATTCTCAACCGTGCTTTGAATAACAAAGAACACGGTTTGGGTAATGAGAAAATAATTGCAGAACCCGACGCAATTGAATTTTTAGCAGACGTATGTAACGGCGATGCAAGGAACGCACTAAATGCGCTGGAAATAGCCTTCCTGACCACAGACCGCGATACCGATGGAAATATACACATCGACCTTGACGTGGCTTCTTCGTGCATTCAGAAGCGTGTATTGGGCTACGACAAAGACGGAGACAACCACTATGATACAATCTCCGCTTTCATCAAGAGTATGCGCGGTTCCGACCCGGATGCAGCGGTATACTACTTAGCAAGAATGCTGTATGCCGGAGAAGACATCAGATTCATCGCAAGGCGCATAATGATATGCGCATCCGAAGACGTATCCAATGCAGACCCTCAGGCATTAGTCGTTGCTACGGCCGCTGCGCAGGCCGTAGAACGCATCGGAATGCCCGAGGCAGAGATTATCTTGGCTCAGGCTGCGTCGTACGTTGCGTGTGCCCCTAAGAGTAATTCTTCAATCAATGCAATAGAGAAGGCAATGAACTCCGTGAAGAACGAACCCATCGGGCAGATTCCGCCTTATCTCAAGGATGCACACTACAGCGGAGCCAAAGAACTCGGACGCGGACTGACATACAAATATCCTCACGATTATCCGGACCACTACGTCGAACAGCAGTATCTTCCGGATGAAATCAAAAATGAAAAATTTTACATTCCGTCGGACAGCGGTTACGAAAGATCTATCAAAAGATACCTTGAGAAACTCGGTAAGGATTAATTTTCATCGCAGATCTTCACAATCTGTTCTATGAATCCGTACGTACCCGTACCTCCGCCTACGTCGGGCGTACGGAAGCCTCTCTTGTATGCGGTACGTACTGCATCCCACAGTTTTTCTCCTTCCTTCTTAAATCCGAGGAAGTCCAACATCATTGCGGTGCATCTTAACGTAGCAGTGGGATTTGTTGAATTATATCCCACTAGCTGAGGATTGGATCCGTGTAACGGCCTGAACATCCCTCTCGAACCGTTTACCGATGCACAGGGGATAAGATATCTTCCTCCCGTCAATTCCGCAGTGAAATCTGAAAGAATGTCGGAATACGGGTTGTAAGACAGAACAAAACTGCCGTCCAAAGGTTCTGTTGTCATTTTCGCCGCAAGAGCGGCAAGTGTAGACTCGGAATAAGGAACGGAAAGACTGTTCATATGCTCTCTGCAGGCATTGACAAAAGATTCATCCGCTTCGGTCTCCGCACCGTGACAGGCGCAGATTACTCTTTCGGGTTTTTTGTCATCAATGTATTTTCCCGCGAGATTCAGCATTCTTTCCGTTTCAAGGTAAGGATAAGACCTCATAATTTCGATGCTGTCGATGCCGTTGATTTCGGTTACATTGGCATCGTCCGCATCGCTTCTCAGGAATGTTATGTCCGTAGAGACAGAACCCAATTCGGGAATAACGGTTTCAACACGCCTGATGTTGAGTTCCAATCTCATTCTTCTTCTGATTTCTCTGACAGGATTCCTGAAAGACCTGTCGTCGGAGGGGACGGTGACGCAGCCCATCAGGACTGCGTCACATTCGTCGACAGCCTCCGCCGTCGACACCGGCAGGGATTCTCCCGATCTTCTGTAGCATTCGTATCCGCAGTCTGCGGATATGATCTCCGCATCGACAGCCATGGCTTTCAGTACGGATACGGCTGCACTTGTGACCTCGGGGCCAATCCCGTCGCCGGGGAGGACGGCTATTTTCTTCATCAGAGCCTGTCCTCAACGGCTGCCATAATCAGCGGGAGGTTGATTGTTGCATCTCCCTCGACAGTCATCTTCTTGGCGTTGGCTTTGACTTTACCCCAGGAGACTGCTTCCCTGATCTGTGCACCGGAAAGCGAACCGTCGTATTCCTGTGCTGTTGTAAGGTAGATTGCATAATCCAATCCGCCGCGGAACTGATTCCACCAGATAACGTGGTGTTTGGAGATTCCTCCTCCGATGATGATTGCACCTGTGGATTTTGCCTCATCGGTCATCTCGCTGAGCATCTGCTCATCGCCGAAAAGATCAATCCTGAGTTTCCTGTGCATCTGATAGTACATCCAAAGCTGACATCCGAAGGAACCGTCGGTGATTCCGGGGACTACGATGGGAACGTTGTGCTTGTGGCACTGATAGAGAAGAGAATCTTCGTTGTTAAGCCTGGAACCGACCTGGTCGATGATTTCGTGTGTTGTCATCGATGTTGTGTCTTTGAAGATATCATCGAACATAGGAAGGAGGTTATCCTCGAGAACGATTCCGTAGCAGTCGTCGGGAACGAGGACGTTTCCGAGTCTGCTGATGCTGTTGTCTCTGAGTTTTGCATCATCCATCTGGAAGTCGCCTTTGTAGTATGCCGCCCATGTCCTTGAAAGATCGTGGTCGAGTGTACCGCAGGTTGTGATAATGAGGTCGATGTAACCTTTCTTCACCATGTCAACGATGACACCGCGTGTACCGGTTGCCATAATGCATGCGGGGAACGAAAGAATGCGGAGGCAGTCCTTCTTCTTGAACATCTTCTCAACGATGTCCGCAGCATCGGAGAGCTTCTGTGCCGTGAATCCTCCGGACTTACCCATCATCTTGACGAGATCGTTCGCTGTCATGCCTTTCTTCAGTTTTATGTCCTTGACTTCAACAAGTTTCTTGTTTTCAAAAGTTGCCGTCATGGTAATCTTCCGTTAATCGGCGGTTACGGCCTCTTATTAGATAAGGGTATCAATCGCGTGAAGCGGAATTCTCTCTGAAAGAGAGAATGCACAGGGGCCGTCAGGCCCCCTGTGCAGAATAATCACAGAAATAAATTCAGTCCTTCTTCCTCAGCAGAGGCAGAGCATGAAGCATAAAACCGATCATACTCTTCTTCGAACCGAACAATCCTTTGGTCATTTCAGATTGAATCTCAGTACCTTCTTTCGTATACGGTGTCCACCACGGATCGTTCGGCCATTTTCCTTTGTCTTCGTGAAGATGCTGTATTTCCATCAGTTCAACGAATCCTTCACTGCCGTGGCTCTTTCCGAATCCGCTTCTCTTGGTTCCTCCCCACGGAAGAGAAGGCATACCGTAGTTGTACAGCAGATTGTTCACGTTCACCATTCCTGATTGCATTTTGGAAGCTAACTCATGTCCGTGTTTTATGTCCGAAGTCCAAACCGAACCTCCGAGAGCGTAGGGACATCTGTTGTTGAGTTCTATCGCTTCATCCTCATTGTCAAATGGAACAACGGTAGTGAAAGGTCCGAAGACTTCCGTCATGTACAGTTCGCTGTCTGTGGGTATATCCGTAATTACGGCGGGTTCAAGGAACCATCCTTTCAGTCCCTCAACTCTCTTTCCGCCGTACACAATATTCGCGCCCAACTCTCTTGCTTTCTCAACGGCATCGAGAACTTCGTTCATCGCCCTCTCGTTAATCACGGGGCCCATTGAAATTGTCGGATCATCATAGTCATATCCGATTTTGAGAGTCTTTACCCTTTCGACATACCTCTTCAGGAACTCATCGTAAATCTCTCTCTGAACCATTATCCTCTGCACGCCGACGCATACCTGTCCCGAGTTCACAAACGAACCCCAAACCGCAGCTTTTACCGCTCTGGCTATATCTGCATCCTTCAGGATAATCATAGAATCGCATCCGCCCAATTCCAGTGAAACGGGAATAAGATTCTCCGACGCGGATTCCATAATCTTCACGCCGGTATCCGTCCCGCCCGTGAACATTATTCTTCTTATCTTTTCATTCGAAGTCAGTGCACTTCCGATTCCGGGACCGTGTATACAGATAACCAAATCCTCCGGAAATCCCGCTTTCCTAAATAATGAAGCAATTAATTCTCCGCACAACGGCGTATCCGAAGACGGTTTCAGTATCACAGAATTTCCCACGGCAACGGAAGACATCGTTTCCGTAAAGGGAATACACACAGGGAAGTTGTACGGCGCAATACAGGCGGTAACTCCTGCAGGCCTGTATCTGATGTAGGATTTCCTCCCCATCGCCTTCATCATCAAATCCATCGGCTCGATTTTTCTTTTAGTTTCAAACTTAAAACGACTGAGCCAGTCTGCACAGTATTTGGCATGTGCCGCAGAAACAAAGAATTCGGTGTTGATACATTCGGCCTTCGGTTTTCCCGTTTCCTTATGCACCGTAAGACCCAATTCCTCAACCTCATCGGCAATCAGAGTACTGAGTTTCAGGAAGAGTTTTCTTCTCTCTTTCGGAAGTACTTTCTCCCATTCCTTCTGAGCCTTTTCGCTTCTTCCGATGATTTTATCCAAATCACCGACATCAACCGTTTCCACAGAACCGATCTCTTCCAACGTGGCAGGACAGTAGGATATCAATCTTCCCATGCGTACCGGATATCCTTTATCGGTATTAAGTACCGAAGGTGGAAACACTAATTACCATCTCATTCTATCTCTCAGTCGATATCGGATGATGGTTATCGAAAGAAACTGCGATTATTCTCAGCTTGCGGAAAAACTCTGCGGAAAGAAGGTGCTTATGTGCAGATGCGGAACATGTGCGTCTCTGTGCAACGGCATCGGCAGCGAAGCATCCGCCGATACATTATCGCAGAAGTTACAGTCGGACGGAATTACCGTAACAGGAATAATATCGACATCCGCCGCGTGTATTATGAAGAAGGTCAGAAAGCTTTCCGGGAATATCGAAAACAACGATGCAGACATCATCCTGGCACTTACGTGTAACGTAGGTGCGGAAAACATCCGTAAGATAATGGGAACTGACGTTATCAATCCGATAGATACTCTCGGACCCGGATATCTCGACGAAGAAGGAAAACCGCATCTTTCCGACGGTTCGGAACCTTCGGACATGTCTTCTCCTTTCTGTTAGGACGGAATTAATCAGATTTCTTCGGAGATGATGTACGGTTCTTTATCCGAGAATGCAATGCCGTACAGAATCGTCTTCCCTTTCAGACCGTAGGTATATTCTCTGTCCTTAATCTGCTGAAGGGCGGCTTTCGCATCGCGTTCAAGACGGCTGTCATCTGAAGATCTCTTCAGTTCCATAACGACATTTGGCCCTATGCCTTTTTTCTTCGTCATCAGAATGTCTGAAAACCCTCTTCCGTTTTCGAAATCGGCCTTGATATCGTAATTTCCGAAAAGACACATCAGCATCGCAGCAATAAACGTCTGATAGGAATTTTCGCTGATTAGTGCGCGGGAGCTGATTCCGCCCATAAAAATTTCTTTCAGTGATTTTTTCATAGCATTGACATTACTGGACATCAGCGCTTTGGAGAATCTTTTGAGAACTTTCGCTTTACTGTCACTGCCGAATACACTGCGCGATACGACCTGTGAAAACACAATGAACAGTTCTCTGTTGGGTATTGACAGAAGATATTCATCGTCATTCTGTATCGCTTTGAGGTAACCGGATATCACCATGAGCGAATATATTGACTCGGAATCGTTGAGATCATCGAAAGTAAGCATCGTAGAAATGTCGTGTTCTATATTTCCTCCGGAACCGAGAATCTTGAGGTTGTCGGTGAGTTCGATATCTGCATTATTGATGAAGTTCGAAATGATGTCATTGTTGCTTGTATTCAGCCAATATGTATCAGGTTTGAATCCTCCGGACACATAATTGAGAATACTCCACGGATTATAGATATCAGCATCTCCGAAACGGTATCCGTCGTACCATTCTTTTGCCTCTTCGAATTTTTCCGGGTGGCCGTAATCGGCGCAGATCTGTTTCACTTCATCATTGGTGAAACCGAACATCTCATCGAATTCAATATCGA
>CAZDCU010000054.1:0-6120 GCA_964504055.1 uncultured Methanomassiliicoccales archaeon | reverse complement strand
AAATGAACTCCGTACCACCGAAACACGGAGAGAATAACCCGAATCGGATACCTGCAAACGGATCGTAAAAGGAAAAACACAGGGAGATTTTCCTAATATACCGACCGAACGGAATCAGAAATAAAAGAAAGCGGAATCGGACACATCCTTCCGGATGTGTCCGGTTCCTTAAGTTAAAAAGTTTACTTCCTCTTGACCATGTATACAACAGCTCCGATGGCCGCTGCAAGGACGACGATAGCAACTGCGTAGTACACAGTTGTGTTTGCATCGCCGTTACTTCCGACTGCGTCGGCAGACGTAGCTACCGCATACACCGACAGGTGGTCTGTGGTGAACACCATTGCACCTGCTTCGGCATCATAGGTGGCATTCATGTCTTTCACCTTACCGTCGTCCGACAGGTAGTACACCTTCAGCTCGGAAGGATTCTGACCTGCGGAAAGCTTGTAAGGAATAGACACGGTTATCGGCGAACCGAACGACGTGACTCCTTTGTCTCCGAGTGACACAGACACATCTATCACAACGGCACCGTCGGAGAGGGTGAAACCCGACGGAGCTTTGACAGATTCTATTGTTACTTCGAGACTGTCTCCCGCCTGAAGGCCGGAGACGGAATCTTTGGCTACAGTCACACTTCCGCTGGGAAGATCTACAGTGACATCGGAACCGAGGTCGAGGAGCGTCTTCACTGAGTCGGCAGGCAGGGATACGGAATCTCCCTTTCCGGAGATTGTAATATCCTGCTCTGTACCCGCTTCTTTGCATTCTCTTACGGATTCTATCGCTTTGTCGATATCCGCTTTGGCAACCTGTCCGTCGGCAGGGACGGTAACAGGGTATGACGGGCTCTTCTCGAACACTGCTTTGACACTGACATCCTTTGCAGGCATTGTAAACGAATTGTCCGTGACTGTTACGTCCGAACTCTCCCATCCCTTCAGCATGTATCCTGCATAGGGACTCGCCGTCAGAGTTACGGTAGTACCTGACAGTGTTTTTACCGTGCTCGCAGACACCTTTCCGCCGGTACCTGCAGTCGCATCGATTGTGTAGTACGTATCGATGACAAGACTGCATTCGGCTACAAGTTTGCCTGCTACCGTCACCATGACGGGGTATGTACCTGCCGCCAGAGGATCTTCCGTGAAGATTTCAATCACGTCGGATGCGGGGGGATTGACAGTATACGTACCTATGCGCACTTCCACTTTACCTGCGCCGGGTGTCTCTTTCAGAGTGATTGTCGCCAAACCTTTTCCGCTTCCTTCGCGGTATTCAACGGACATTGAATCGCTGGAACCGTATCCTTCCACGGAAGCACCGGTTACAGTCGTATCCGCAGATACGACCAGTAACGACGATGCCAACACGGCGACGGCGATAACAGCGGTCAATGCCTTTCCGAACTTCATAGAACCCCCTCCGATCATGATGATACAGTCACAGCAGGTATGCTCGGTGCAAGTACGCCGAGGGTCTGAGCGGTCAATGACTTTTCACCCGCGGTGTATGTGTACTCTGCATATGCGTAATACATTTCTCCGTTCTCTATTCTGTAATCATAGGCCCAGATTTCAAGACCCTTATCAACATCGACGGAATCGCTGGTCTTCGAAGCGTAACGTACCTTACCTTCGATAACTTCGGAGTAAGTGTATGTGAGCTTTACAGTACCTGCGTACAGTCCGCCTTCGTCAACCGATGTCATCTGTACACGGAATCCTTTGTTATCCGCAAGAGCTCCGACGACACTGAATGTCTGGAATCCTTTCGGTTCCGCTTTCTCCGCCGTAACGCTGATGACAACATTGCCGGTAACATTGTAGATCATGTACGATCCGTCGCCGAGTGCTGCAAGAGATGCGTTGGTCAGTGTGACATTATAGATTACTTTCTCTTTAGCCGTAACAACCAGGAGTCCGAAGGATCCTTTTGCGATCGATGAGTTGTAAGCCAATGTTACATCGTCTCCCTTATAATCGGTGGATACGGTGTATGAAGCAATCTCTGCGAATACAGGGTACAGTGTAACATCCTTAACCGGAGTGTAGAATCCCTGGATTCCGGATGCTGCATCCTTCTCCGCGGACCATCCGACGAAAATCTTTCCCAACACCGTAACTGTCGGCAGAGTAATCGATTCTCCCGCCCTGACGGTTGCGGATCCGTATCCTTCGAGTGTAACGGTGTAATGTTCGGGCGGACTGATCTTTTTCACACCTGTGACTTTGATTGTCATTTCCTTATCGAGAGTAAATATACCGTCCTTGACGTTATCGGATATTACGGGAATTCCCTCGTAACCCTGAAGTGTCTCGGCAATCAGTGAGTGGGTTCCTCTGTCAAGGCCGTAGGTTCCGGCAGGAACTCTGTATCCGTCAATGTAGAATGCAACACCTTCTCCCTCGAGAGTGACCCGGTACCATTCATCGATTGTGACGTAGATATCGGTGCTGAAGACTTTTTCGTCTCCTGCGTAGACTGATACGGTGTATGTTCCGCCGTTGACGAATTTCTCTTTGACCTGGTTGGCATCCGAGAACAGCCATGTTCTGATACCGTCGGTGTCAAGAAGATCTTCGCTGAAGATTTCATTGCCGTTGTAAGTAACGACTCCTTTCATCGCCGTTCCGCCGTATCCTGTCTGTCCGTAAACGATAAACATTGTGTTTTCGCTCACTCCCAAGGTGTATGTGCTTCCGAGAGACTGCATTGCAAGCTTTGCAAGATCGGCATTCTGATAGAATCCGGCACCGATCAGTCTTGCAGACTTCGGTACGGTGTCATCATAGACTACTACGCCGTATGTGAACAGCTGTTTCTCAACGCCGTTGGATATTTCCATGACAATCTGGCTTATACTTGGGTTTTTCAACACATATTCTGTAACGGCAGACACGAGAGTGTTAGTCTTAGGTTCAACCGGGGCACCGCCTACGGTCCAGTTGCTGCCTTTGAGTCCGCCTTCGCTGTCCCACATGTATTCGACTCCGTTGAAGTATACGGATGTAACTCCTCCCTCCGCAGAGCGGTAGAGAGCTCCCATGTAGCGTGCGAAGTCATTCATGAGGTTTACACGATCGGCTTCCGTGCTCAGACTTCCGACGTATGTCACAACACCGTTGGCATCTGCAATGAATCTGCCGTTGTAGGTGTAGTCATCGTACGTGTAGTTCAGAGCATTAATCACGCAGTAATCGAGCGAGGTTGTTTCGGCAGGCTCTTCGTAAATAGCCACAAGACGTACGTTTTCCTTAGGTTCGTAGTATCCGTAGGTAGGTGTGTAATATTCCTTTCCTACCCATTCGGAACTAATCGCGTATGATTTCCAACCGGCGAATTCCTTTCCTTCGATGGGGGGAATTGTAGGGAGAGCGACGGTGTCGCCTGCGGGAACAGTCTTGAATCCGAGATAAATGAGGTGTTCCTCGAGATACCTGTAATAAACCTCGGGACTCATTCCGGCATCGGGGCCCTTAAGCAAATCGAGAGATCCGTCATAAGCATAGAAATCAACCGTAAATTCGAATTTGACCGAGAGAGTCTTTTGGACATCTGTTCCGGTCCAGTTCGAATCATTCACCGTCACTTTCACAACATGATCGCCGGATTCTGTGATTTCGATTCTGTTTTTTTCACCGTATGATGTGCCCTCACCGTTGGTACTGGTGAATTTTGCCGGTGAAATTAATCCGTCGCTTACGGTAATCTGGGCGTAGTATTTTCCGTCTACGGCTCTGATGAGATAGTAACCGATGTAATCGTGGTACAATGACTTCTTTTCGACAGTATATGCTCCGGAATTGAGAACTGAAGGAAGCTTGTAGTTCTTGTATTCGCCGTCAAATTCGGCATTGAATGTGTAACTTCCTGCATTCAGCATTTTGTCTTTATCATCATTAAGGACCACTTTCAGTTTGACTGTCTGACCTTCGATAACACCGGTCGCTTCGGCCTTGACTCTCCACTGCTGGTCTGTTCCGTCATATGTGGATTTGGCTTCCGACGACCAAACCTCCCAGCCCTTATCTTTAATGCTGTAGTCCGATTTGGTAAAGTACCAGCTTATACCGATTTCTTTCTCACCTATAGTCCATTCTTTCTCGATTTCTCCTGTGTAGTTGCCCTTTCCGACGATTTTCGCTTTGTAGGTTCCGGCATCGGTGGCTTTGGCAACCCCGCTAAGATCATAATGGGTGCCTGCTGTCAAATCCGTACCATCTGTAACTTTGATATTTGCATCCTGTTCAGTACCTTTGTATGTCAGCGTTCCTGAAAGAGTAATCATATCGTCAGTAAGCTTCTTGGGGGCTATTGTCCACGAGACAGTCTTGTCGTCTTTGTAGTTACCTGCCCCGGAGATTTTTGCTTCGTAAGATTCCGCATCGGTTTGTGTGTTTCCGGTAACTGTGTAATCAGTGGTAATAGTCAGTGGTTTATCTCCGTCCTTGACGGTGAAACTTACAGTCTGGGATGATTTATTGTATGTCAGTGATCCCGGGGTGGCGGTTATGCTGTCGGCCGTAAGGCTCTTGGCACCTATCGTCCATGATGCATTGCTGATAGTTCCTGTGAAGTTGCCCTTTCCGGTAACGGTTGCTGTGTAAGTGCCGGCATTGATGGCTTTGGCAACTCCGCCGAGATCGTAATCGACTTTTGTCAGAGTGAATCCGTCACCTGTTACTGCGAAAGTTACTTCCTGTTCTTCTCCGTTATATGTCAAATCCCTTTGGGAAGCCCCGAAAGATGCAATCGACTTAGGATTGATTGTAACAGCATCAGTAAGTGTTACTTCGTAACCCTCGGCTACTTCTGTGGGCTTAAGGACATTTCCGCCGTATTTCAGTGTGAAGTTGGAAATTTTTGCTTCGCCGGAACTTACGACAAGTTTGATGTCTTTTCCGTCGGCAACATTCTTTGAAGAAGCGTCGGCACTGACGATTGTAATCAATTTACTGCCGGATTTTATATTGGTAGTTTCAAGACCGGTCTTTCCGTCATACGTCTTGGTGACTTTACTGCCATCTATTGTGATGTTAACATCCAACGGAGTGATCGACCAGGACTTCTTGATTATGTAAGTCTCCGTAGGATCTTTACCGTGTGTGAAGGTAACCTCATAACAGAGTACGTATGTTCCTACATCTTTCTGAGTTTTGATTTTGTATTTCGCACCGTCTGCCTCAGTATTATCTCCGCTGAGAAGTGACTGTTCACTGACTGAGTATCCGCCTTTTGCAAGAATTCCGGGGAATTCCGTGGGTACGATTCCGGCACCGTTGTATACAAAGCTGCTTGTAACTTCCTTAATCATGTACGGAACAGCCGTAAGGCTGACATCGCTTCCGAGACTGACGTTGGCAACAGCCTCTGAAGGATCGGTTGTATTCACTTCGCCTTCTGAAGGTGTGAACTCAACCTTAGAACCTGATGCCTGTGAGAAATTGTTGAACACGATATTTGTGTCTGCATTACCTTTGACAACCATCGTCTTGTCTGCTTCCAATGTACCTGTTACGGTAACATCGTTACCGGAAACAGTCACATTAACGCCGCATACGGCGCTTGTTGTAGTCTTTGTTATGTCTGTAGTGTCAATAGTCAGCAAAACTGTTGCGTCCGCTTCGCCTCCGCCAATATCCACGTATGCATCCGCTCCTTCGTCACCGACGACGGTGAATCCTATGAAGCAGACAGCGAACATCATTGCAACGGCAACAAATGCCATAATTGATCTTCTTTTATTTTCCATCTGTATCTCCTCCCTTCATCGTCTGTACGGAGACGGAGTACGGATGACTGTGCATCGTACTCTTCCTCCGCGATAAAGGAAAATATTCCCGACGGACTCCGTACTCGTACGGAAAATCCGCCGTTCTCGTTCAGAGTGTTTTGAATCACTCCTTCCTCTCGGACGGCCTGTATTTCATTTTCAATCCTTATCCTTGAATCGGGTTCGGATCTTTCAGAAAGAATCCGACGGTCTGTAAAGCAGACCGCCCCCCCCCTCCGAAATTCGATTTTCATCGGGCGGGAGAGAATACTCCCCGTCTTCGATTTATCAACCGAATATCGGTATTTAATACATACGACAAATTGATTTATTTATGACAA
>CAZDCU010000053.1:0-6972 GCA_964504055.1 uncultured Methanomassiliicoccales archaeon | reverse complement strand
CGGAGAGAATGTTAAACTTTCCGAGAAGAAAACCGTCCGTGTAGCGGCAATTGAGGGAGATATCCATCAGATTGCGTTACACGTAGCGAACGAACTCGGATTCTTTAAAGAATATAACGTGGAAGTAAACATTCACTCAGTCTCAAAAGGACCTACCGTAGCTCTCGAAGTAGTTCAGGGCAAGGAAACCGATCTCGGATTCGTAGGTGCACCTCCGATGACAATCAACACAGTCAACACCGAAGGAGGTATTCACAGATGAACGGTGAGGTACAGGAATCCGAAGTGAAAAAATTCAGATACGACGAGAACAACAAGTATCACCGTCTCGCAAGAAACATCCTGATTATACTGGTATCTCTGACTCTATTCGTAGAAATCTGGTGGATTGTCGCCATCCTTGTGGATTCCGCAGTTATCCCCACACCCAAAGAAACATGGATTGCGTTATGCGAATTCATCGGATCGGGATACAAAGGAACTCCCGCATGGAATTACATTTCATCGAGTCTGATTCTTTTCATCAAGGGATTCGTTATTGCATTCATTGTTGCGATACCTCTCGGACTTATACTCGGTTTCTCGAAGACTCTCAACACATTCGTGACACCTGTCGTGGAAGTTCTCAGACCTATCGCACCTATGGCATGGGCGCCTGTGTTCATCTACGGAATAAGCTACAACACAGGACCTATCCTTGTTGTGTTCATAGGTATTTTCTTCCCGCTGCTGACTAATGTTATCTTCGGTGTAAAGAAAATCGATCCGAGTCTTTTGGATGCCGCTCTTACGATGGGAGCGAATAAATTCCAGTTATTCACCAAAGTCATGGCACCCAGTGCAATTCCGTACATGATGAACGGTATCAAAGTCGGTCTCGGAATCGGATGGATGTGTATTGTCGCAGCCGAAATGTACAGTCCTCTGGGATACGGAGTAGGTTACTGTATTTCGGATATGTGTCAGAACGGTCTGTGGCCGATGACATTCGCCATGCTGATAATAATAGCCGCACTGGGTATTCTTACGACATCCCTCGCGGAATACCTGCAGAAATATGTTTCCAAGAGAATGGGGGTTGAATGAGATGAACAACCATGTCAACAACACCGTACCGAAACAGACGGTACCAGAAGGCGAGGATTTCATTCACATAAGGAATCTTTCGAAAGTCTATAAGCGTGATGAGAAAGAAACCGTGGCGATAGAAGATTTCAGTCTCGAAATCCGCAAAGGAGAACTCATCTCAATCGTAGGACCTTCCGGATGCGGTAAGACAACAATCCTCAGAATGATCGCAGGTCTTCTGGAACCCACTGCAGGTTCAATCACAATCGGAGACCGTCCGTGTTCCGGACCCGGACCGGACAGAGGAATGGTCTTCCAGGACTTCGCCTTAATGCCGTGGAGATCTGTTATAAGAAACGTGGAACTCGGATTGGAAATCAAAGGTGTTCCGAAGAAAGAACGCCGTGCGGCTGCGGAGAAGTATCTCGAAATCGTAGGTCTTGAGAAATTCAAGGATTCGAGTATCAACGAACTCTCCGGAGGAATGAAACAGCGTGTGGGTATCGCACGTGCTCTCGTCAACCACCCCGACGTTCTTCTCATGGACGAACCCTTCGGTGCGTTGGACGCACAGACAAGGAACCTTATGCAGGCGGGACTGATAAGAATCCTTCAGAAGACGGATCAGACAATCATCTTCATCACACACTCGGTGGATGAAGCCGTGTATCTTTCGGATAGGATTATTGTTTTAACGAAACGTCCCGCAAAGATTAAGGAAATCGTCGAAGTTCCGTGGCCCCGTCCGAGAGACCGTGCATCTCCTGAGTTTGTGGCACTGAGAAAACATATTCTTGACGAACTCGAGAAAGAGAACGTCATGGAATGAAACCCGAACGACTGCCGTGTGTAATAACACGGCAGTCTGATTTTCTTTTCAGCAATCGGTTAATACCCAAACAGCAGATACGGGAACTATGAAGATCTATATCCTCGGAGGGTTCCTGGGAAGCGGGAAAACCACCATTCTGATGAAAATGGCAGATATGTTCATCAGCAAAGGAAAGAAAGTTTCCATTCTTGTCAACGAAGCCGGTGACATCGGCGTAGACGGCGCAACCATCAATTCACAGGGTTACAACGCAGTCGAACTTCCCAACGGATGCATTTGCTGTTCTTTGGTCGGCACTATGCACGAATCTCTCATGATGATAAAGAAAGAAATCGCACCCGATGTGTTAATCATAGAACCCACGGGAATCGCATTCCCCGGAAAGGTAAGGGAAGCAATCGAACTCATCAATTACGGAGAGGAATTCACACAGATTATCGGAATCTTCGACGGTCCGAGATTCAGACTCTTCATGGATAAGAAGAAAGACTTTTACAGAAAACAGCTGATTGATTCGGAAATCCTTGTGATGAACAAGATGGATCTCACGCCCGAAGACGTTAAGAAAGAAGCCGTCGAGTGGATGAACAAAGAGATCCCGGGAGTGAAAGTCATTCCCGTAGTTGCAACGACAGGAGAAAATCTCGATAAGTTATTCGCGGAGTTGAAACAATGAGCACATCGATTGAAGAAGCAAACGGTTCGGCAGCCGGTTTTTCGGGACACATTCACGGATTCAACGCAGATGCGGAAGCAAGACTCGCCGAAATGATGATGAAAATCGGACGCTGGGTCGAGAAAGAATCGGGAATGTTCCTGGGACATATCAAAATGGCCGTTGTCTACGAAGGAAAAGGAGTCACACTGAATCTTACTGATTTAGATGAAGGCGTGTTACACCACGGCTCTCTTATGCCTAAGCAGAAAGTCGATTTCGATTTCATGGCTGCGGTTACCGACGTAGACGAAGGGGAATTGGAGCATGTAATGTTACATGCAATCGAAGACTCAGGAGTCGATTTCTGTCTCGACGAACATGAATGTTCCTGCGGACATCACCACGGACACGACCATGAGCATCACCATGATCACGAACACCACCACCATGACCATGATGAGCATGAACATCACGATCATGAGGAACATGATCATGATGACGATCACTGCTGCGACGGTACCCACTAACACAACGGCGGGCACTGCTGCGGAAAACACCATCACGTAAACATCGAATGAAGGATTAATGGTGCTGGGGCTGGGATTCGAACCCAGGAACCTCTAGGGACAGGATCCTAAGTCCTGCGCCGTTAACCAGGCTTGACTACCCCCGCTTACTGCGAATGAATGTCTAGCTTGTTCTTATTGATTTGGTCGGTCTGTAACATTCCGTTACAGAAAATATTGTCAGTGTCAGCGTATTCTCTGAATAGGTTGATATTCAACCTCGGGAATAGAGGAGTATGGCATTGATCGCCCTCAGATGTCCGAGTTGCAGCGGAGATATTCAGTTAGACGATTCCAAGGAATTCGGTTTCTGTATGCATTGCGGAACGAAGGTAATGCTGCAGGAAACTGTAACCAGAAATGTGAAGATTGATAATTCTCAGAAATTAGCCAACCTTATCAAAATCGCTAAGGGCGTAATCGACAGTGAATCCGCTACGGAACTGCGCAGGCTGTCCATTGACATTCTGGAAATCGAAGCGGATAATTGGTTCGGATGGTTTTTGAAAGGAGTTGCATCTTCAAAATCGGCGGACTGTGTAAATTTGTATACTGCATGGAAAAAAGCTGCGGAATTGGTTCCGGAGGATGAATATCTGGAATACAGGGCAGAATTTGTAAAATACGCTGCACGGGTTTCAATCAAATTCGGCGGCGGTGCGGATTTAAACAAACATATCGTCGATTTTCTCAGAATTATCGATAAAAAAGAACCGAAAGATACAGACAGCTTCGCAGCATTAGTAGTAAAGAGGATGGCTGAAATCCACAATCACATCATTAGGAAGGGAACGGTCGCAGGCGTTATGCATTATGCTTTTGTCTTTGCCCACTCGGAATTGCTGTTGCATACCGATTTAAGATCATTCATGAGATGTTATGAAGAAGTTACGGAACTGACCGATGCGATACAGGATGCGGTATTTCATTTCGGCGAATCCTTCATCTTATCCAATATCACCTGCAAAGAAATGCTGCCGTACAAAGTGCTGTACAGGGAGCTGAATTCCGATGTATACGAAAGTTCGGCCTTCGAATGTGCCGCGGAATATTGGTCAAATCACGATATCAGCTCCTATCTGCACCATTTTATCGATGCTCTTGAAACCGCAAGAAAACTCTGCGGTGCCGGAACAATAAACGGCATGGTGCTGAATTCGAAGATCAGGAAGAGCATCAAAGCTATGATTGACACATACATGAATCGCTTTGATTTTTGAAATTTGACTGGAAATCGATTTCAGAGTATCGTCCGAATACAGTGAAACGCCGTTAACCCTATCGCACAGATTATAAGGCCGGGACATATCCTTGGTAGCGTAGGGGCAGTCAAATGGTCGATTTATTATCAGACAGCGGAAGACAGTTGTTGCTCGGAAACGAGGCGATTGTCAGAGGATTGATCGAATCAGGCGTGAAGTTTGCTTCAACCTATCCCGGTACACCGTCCTCGGAGGTCGGTAACAACCTGGAAAAGATGGGCGACAAGGCAGGAATCTATTTCGAATTCTCATCCAACGAGAAGATCGCATTGGAAGTCTCCGCCGCAGCCGCTACGGCAGGTGTACGTTCATTCGTTTTCATGAAACACGTAGGTCTCAATGTCGCAGCGGACCCGCTGATGACATTGGCATACGCAGGTGTCAACGGCGGTATGCTGGTTATGACTGCAGACGATCCTTCGTGCCACAGCTCTCAGAACGAGCAGGACAACCGTTACTACTCACAGTTATCCCTTCTTCCGATGATCGAACCTTCGACACCCGAAGAAGCGAAAGAAATGCTCCCGATTGCTTACGGAATATCCGAAGAACTCAAACTTCCCGTTATCTTCAGGACAACCACAAGGGTAAACCACGCCCGCGGTATCGTTGAGTTCAGGAAACCCATCGACAAGCCTTCGAAAGGACACTTTGTCAAGGATTTCAAGAGATACGTGAACATCCCCGCACACTCCAAATTCAACAGAATCACGCTTATCGAGAAGAACAAGAAAGCCGAGGAGCTTTCCGAATCCTCCGAACTGAATTTCATCATCGGTGACGGAAAGTCCGATGTCGGAATCATTACGTCGGGTGTTTCGTACACTTACGTGAAAGAATTCACGAAAGGCGCGGATATTCTTAAGATCGGATTTACAAACCCTCTTCCCGAGAAGAAGATCGCAGACTTCATCAAAGGAAAGAAGAAGATTGTTGTCGTTGAAGAACTCGATCCCTACCTTGAGGATCAGGTCTACAGGATAATCGGTCAGAACGGTCTTCAGGTCCGTGTATACGGAAAGAGAGACGGCACATTACCCAGAGAGTGGGAATTCTCCCCTGACACAATGAGAAAACTCAAGGGAATCACAGAGATTACCGAATTCCCTGCTGCAATGGGTAAATCGTCAACAGCTCTCCCCGGAAGGCCCCCGACACTCTGTGCGGGATGCCCCCACAGAGGACTGTTTGCCGCAACGAAGAAAGCAGTAGGAAAAGACGACGTAATCTACTGCTCGGATATCGGATGTTACACACTCGGAGGACAGCCCCCGTTCAATGAGGCAGACTTCATCATCTGTATGGGAGGAGGTGCAGGAGCCGCAGGAGGATTCTCCGAATCCACGGATCAGAAATCCATCGCATTCCTGGGAGATTCAACGTTCTTCCACTCGGGAATTCCTTCGCTGATTTCCGCCAAATTCAACAACCACAAGTTCACAATGGTTGTCTTGGACAACCGTACCACTGCAATGACGGGACACCAGCCCAACCCCGGTACCGGAAGGCACTTCGGAGGCGTAGACACAGATATCATTGATGTGGAAGCAATCGTCAAATCGATCGGTGTCGGATTTATTGAGACAGTCAATCCTTATGACGTAAAGAAAGCAGTCGACGTAATGAGAAGAGCAATCGATTACGACGGAGTTTCCGTCGTCATATCAAAATGCCCGTGTCCTCTCGAACTTAAGAAAGAGAAGAAACTCGTACCGAAGACCTGCATAGTGGATCAGTCGAAGTGTATTCAGTGTATGACATGCCTGAAGATGATTGCATGTCCCGCACTCATAAAGAAGGACGGTTCCGTCGCTGTCGATGAGACACAGTGTATCGGATGCGGCATGTGTGCGAACGTCTGTCCCAAAGATGCAATAGGGGTGAGACAGTGAAGTATACGATTCAGATAGTCGGAGTCGGAGGACAGGGTGTTCTCCTTGCATCGACTGTTCTCGGTAACGCCGCCATGAAAGAAGGATACAAAGTGGCGATGAGCGAAGTTCACGGAATGGCACAGAGAGGCGGAAGCGTTCTCTGTACGCTGAGATTCGGTGACGATGTCATCAGCCCTCTCGAAGCGGACGGAAATGCAGACATGATTATGGGATTCGAACCTGTGGAAACCTGCAGGTATCTCCACCTCGGAAACAAAGAGACGGTGATTGTCATGAACCTCGATCCTGTCTATCCTTCAATGGTCGCAGCCGGAATGGAGAGTTATCCTGCAATCGATGACCTCATCAAAGCAGCGAAAGAACAGAACCCGAACGTTCTGACACTTGAGGCAACATCCGCCGCAATCAAGGCAGGTAAAGCCGTTGCCGCAAACGCGGTAATGATCGGTGCCGTCGCAGGTGTGAAGGGATTCCCGCTTGACAAAGATAAACTCAGAGAAACACTCGCAGAGAGCGTTCCCGAGAAGTTTGTTGAACTGAATCTCAAAGCATTCGACATCGGTTACGGACTGAGCCAGTGACCGTATATGCACGGGAAATTTCATCCCGTGCATATACCAAATCCCTTACTCTGAATTCTTACAAAAATGAGAAAAGTCGGCAGAGGGCTGCAACCCGTCTGCCAGGGAGA
>CAZDCU010000052.1:0-7187 GCA_964504055.1 uncultured Methanomassiliicoccales archaeon | reverse complement strand
ACATCGGTACACCTGTCGTCAATGTCGGAAGAACTTGTCTTCTGGTCATCTCAGGAATTCAGATTCGTCGAATTGGATGACAGATACACCACAGGTTCGTCTATAATGCCTCAGAAGAAGAACCCCGATATCGCGGAACTCATCAGAGGTAAATGCGGTTCGGTAAACGGAAGTCTGTTCACCATGCTCATGCTGACCAAAGGTCTCCCGTTATCCTATAACAGGGATTTACAGGAGGACAAGAAACCAATCATGGAATCTCTTGAAACACTGAATGCATGCATCATTATGATGACCAAGATGATTTCGACGATGAAAGTCAACAAGGACGTCATGCTCGCAAAGGTAAAATCCGGATTCATCAACGCGACTGATCTTGCGGATTATCTTGTCACAAAGAACATTCCGTTCAGAGAGGCGCATGGAATCGTCGGTTCATGTGTAAGATACTGTATCGAGAACAAAAAGAATCTTGACGATCTCACTCTCGAAGAATTCCGCAGCTTTTCGCCTGTTATCAAAGACGATGTTTACGACTTTATAGACATCAGAAACTGTGTCGAGAGGAGAAGCTCATTCGGAGGAACATCTTCCGCATCCACAGATCAGCAGATTTACATCGCAATGAGAGAGTACATGTCAAGAGTGGACACCGTAAGGCAGGAGAAAGAATATCTCGAATCCTGTTGGAGTGCTCTTCTCAACGACTGAAACCTATTACTTTTTCTTCCGAAAGATGTGCGGTGCCGATTACGGCATCACACATCAATCGGCGATAATCGGTGACCTCCCCCGCTTTCGGATATATACTCACCGTCCGTCATCACATATGTGGTATGGATGGGAACCGTATACAACATCAACAAGAGCAGGATCGTAGAGATCGAAAACGAAATCGAACTGAGGAAATCACGTACGAAAACAATCGGAATTTCTTCGGTACTGATATTCGCCGTTTTCGCCGCAATTCTGAACACAGGACTGTTCTCTCAGCTGAATGTATTCAACAAAGGCACAATGCTCATCGGTGCGGGAATGATGCTCACTTACGTCTACCTCACATCGTCTGATGAGTACACTGGCAAAAACTTCCGCACAATGATCTGCATCGGTGCAGCATTATTCGTGACATCACTGCTTGCGATGTTCTGAAATCAGTCGATTTCCTCATCGCCGGCGGATGTCTCAAACTTGATGCTTGATGCGGTGGAAAGAATCTCCTTGATTCTGTCTCCGACCTTCTTAACTTCGCTCGGTTTGGCTACCGTCGATGTTATGTAGAATTCTTTTGAACCGATGGGGAAAATAAGTCTGTACTTACCTTTCCTGTTGTATCCCTCGGGCTTACGGTTAAGCTCGAGATCGGCCATGTTCATATCGATGAACATTTCCCTGCTTTCCTCATCCTCGTCACTCTGGAAATGATCGTTCTCCGCAAGGATTGTCTTCAGAATATCCGGGAATACCGGAACAAGGTCCTTGTAGTCAGCCTTTCCTTTGAGAATGAAGTGGTAGCTGTGGGTTTTCATCATCTGCCCTATTATGCAGCACGTATTTTATCTATTCGTCCGAAAAGTCCTCCGTTTTCGGATACTCTCGGCTAGCATATCATCAGACTCAGTCAGTCTGCCGATGGACAGCGTTATATAAGGAGGATTTATTGAGAAAAATATGAGGTGCGCTCTTACAATCGCAGGTTCGGATTCTATCGGCGGTGCCGGTATAGAGGCGGACATAAAAGCAATGGGATCCGTAGGCGTCCATGCATGTGCCGTCATTACCGCGGTCACAGCTCAGAATACAACTGCAGTCGAGCGTATCTACCCGATGCCCGAAGACATGGTCGTCGATCAGCTCGAAGCCGTTCTGAAGGACGTTGACATCAAAGCAATCAAAACAGGAATGCTGTACAGCGAAGACATCGTCGAAGCCGTAGCGGATGTATTGGAGGACCACGATATGCCTCTGATCATCGATCCCGTAATGGTTGCAGGTGTCGGAGATTCCCTTGCAACAGACAGTTTGGCAAAGGCAATCAGAAAACATCTCATGCCTCTCTGTGAATTAATCACTCCGAACAGGCATGAAGCCGAGGTTTTGGCTAAAATGCCCATCAGGACGGAAGACGACGCAACATTGGCATGCGAACTCATCGGAAAGGAAGGTTCATCCGTTCTTCTGAAAGGAGGACACATGACGGGAAAGAATGTTGTAGATTACTTCTATCTCTCATCCGAAATCACGAGAATGGAATACCCCCGTCTTGAGAGAGCCGGACACGGCGGAGGATGTACACTTTCATCGTACATCACAGCCCACATGGCAAAAGGACTCGATATCGTCAATGCGGTTATCAAATCAAGAGAATTGATTCAGGAATCCATCGCAACGATGTATGTCATCGGAAAAGGCGACAAGGTAGTCAACCCGTTGGTCAAGATGCAGGACGATTCTGCGAAATTCCGTATTTTGGATGAAATCGACAAACTTGCGGATTTGATTGTGAATATGATTCCTCAGGATTGGGTACCCAAATCGGGAATGAACATCGCATACGCTCTTTCCAACGCCGCAGGCCCCGAGGATATTGCAGCAATCGATAACAGGATAACCTTCAGGAACGGAAGTCTCAGAAAAGGCGGCAAAGCGAAATACGGTGCAGCCGAACAGGCTTCGTATCTTCTTCTTTCGACGATGAAATACGAACCGGAAATGAGGGCTACATTGAACCACGAATATTCCAGAGAACTTTACGAACTGATGGAGGAAGTCGGATTGGATATCGTCGAATTAGACCGTAAATTATCCAAAGACGGCCGTCTCGGAGAAATCACCGCAGCAACCATCAGAGAATGCGGACGTGTTCCCGATGTCTTTATTGACAGGGAATCCGGCAAGAAAAACTATGTGAGAATCCTCGGAAAGAATCCAAAGGATCTCCACGAAAAGCTTGAGCTCTTCGTTTGATTTATTTTCATCAATAACAGAAGAAACCCCGGGAACAATCCCGGGGTAATTTTTTGTTTTACTATCAGGCGTACTTGACGACTGTGATAGTGAAGTAGAGATCTTCGCCGGTCTTTTCGTCGGTGGACTTGTACTTCATTGTTTTAGGATAGACGTACACAGAGGAATTGTCTTCGGAAATGACTTTGACGAAGTTCTTCTCGGTGTTGAATACGTATTTGATCTTAGCAACACCGCTGTCAACGGTGTCGACTGTGACGGAAACGTCTTCACTCATTACGTATGTCTTTCCTGCTTCCGCAATGTAACTGACTGTAACAGTACCGTCGCTGTTGGGTGTCAGAGTCGCACCGAATCCGAAGGGCGTGTATTTGTATTCATCATCCGCTTTGTACTCGGCGTGTTCTTTTACGACAACCGTTCCGCTGTCCGCTTCGGGTGCGTCGTAACCGAACAGGTCCTCGAATTCACTGGCTGTAAGCACTGTCGACAGTTTGATGTCCGCAGTTCCTTTGAAGTCGTACAACTGTGCCTCGCCGTATCCCTTGGGGATCATTACCTTGATGGTATCGCCGGGAACGTGTCCGATGAGCGCACTCTCGAATTGTTCAAGGTAATCTCCTTCGCCGATTTCGACAGTCAGCTGCTTGAATGCGGGGTCGTATTCGTAGCTTTTCTTCACGTCCGATTCGTCGACACTCTTGAGTGATGTATCGAAGACGATTGCTCCTGTCTGATCATAATATGCCTGGTATGCACCCACGTAATCTACGACAACTTTGTCACCGTATTTGATCGGCGGGTCGCTGTGGTCTGCGAGTGTAATGTCATAGACTGAGTTGGCAATGACGATAATACAAGCGATTGCGAGGACGATAGCACTGACACGGAGAATGGGGTCGTGATCTTTCTTTCTGAGACCTGCTCTGACCTTCTTCGCATCTTTATCTGTTCTGATGTCCTCGTTGACAGGTGCGGCGTCGACAGGTTCCTCATCCAGAGGAACTTCGTCAACATCCTTCGACTTCTTCGATATGTCGGACATAATAACTGTCGCGGACTATGGCGGAACTTTATATAAAGATAATCCTAAAAATAGGATAATAATAGAAAGGCCGCCGATGCATATGATTGCATCGGGCGGCTGTTTGTTTACGATTTGTCGGAGATTTCCTTGAGAAGTCCGGAAATGAATTCCTCGGTCTTCACAGCTCCGAGGTCTCCCTTGTCCCTGCTTCTTACAGCGACAACGGTACCGTCGTCGCTTTCTTTCTCACCGAGTACGAGCATGTACGGAACCTTCTCCAACTGAGCCTCACGGATCTTGTAACCGATCTTCTCATCCCTGTTGTCGATTTCGCATCTGATGCCGTTCTTTCTCAGTTCTTCGTAGACTTTGTTACCGTACGGGCGTGATTTTTCCGAAACGGAAAGAATCTTAACCTGTACAGGTGCCAGCCATGCCGGGAACCTTCCTGCGTAGTGTTCGATGAGAATTCCTATGAACCTCTCAATCGAACCGAATACGACACGGTGGATCATGATGGGTCTGTGCTTCTCGCCGTCGGTTCCGATGTAGTGAATATCGAACCTCTGAGGCATCTGGAAGTCGAGCTGAATCGTACCGCACTGCCATGTCCTTCCGAGTGAATCTTCAAGGTGGAAGTCGATCTTCGGACCGTAGAACGCTCCGTCGCCTTCGTTGATGACGTACGGGAGTTTCATGTCGTCGAGTGCTCTCTTGAGACCGTCTGTTGCGGCTTCCCAATCCTCGTCGGATCCCATGGAATCCTCGGGACGTGTGGAAAGTTCCACGTGGTACTTGAATCCGAATAAGGAGTAAACTTCGTCGATAAGTCTCACGACGCCTTCGATCTGTTCCGTAATCTGATCTCTTGTCATGAAGATGTGTGCATCATCCTGTGTGAAGCACCTTACACGCATGAGACCGTGGAGTGTACCGGAACGCTCGTGCCTGTGGACGATACCGAGTTCTCCGATTTTCAGAGGAAGATCTTTGTATGAGTGGGGTTCGCTCTTGTAAACGAGTACACCGCCGGGGCAGTTCATGGGTTTGATACAGAACTCTTCATCCTCGATCTTCGTGGTGTACATGTTGTCCTTGTAGTGGTCCCAGTGACCGGACTGTTCCCAGAGCTGTTTCCTCATGATGAGAGGTGTGGAAACCTCAAGGTATCCTTCCCTCTGGTGAATCTGTCTCCAGTAGTCGATGAGTGTGTTCTTAAGTGTCATTCCCTTGGGAAGGAAGAACGGGAATCCGGGCCCTTCGTCGAGTAACATGAAAAGACCCAGCTCTCTTCCGAGTCTCCTGTGGTCTCTCTTCTTGACTTCCTCAAGCATTTTGAGATATTCGTCAAGTTTCTCCTTGTCCTGGAATGCCGTACCGTAGATACGGGTGAGCATTTTGTTCTTCTCGCTTCCGCGCCAGTATGCACCTGCAATCGATGTGAGTTTGTACGCTTTGATTGCCTTGGTGTACAGTGCGTGGGGTCCTGCACAGAGATCGACGAACTCACCCTGCTTGTAGAAACTGATGGGTGCGTCTTCGGGAAGATCTTCGATAAGTTCGACTTTGTAAATCTCTCCCCTTCCTTTCATGTATTCGATAGCCTCTGCTCTCGGAAGCGTGTATGTCTCGATCTTCAGGTTTTCCTTGATGATCTTCTTCATCTCGGCCTCGATTGCCTCGAGGTCTTCGGGAGTGAATCCTCCTTCCTTGTCGAAATCATAGTAGAATCCGTCATCGATCGCGGGACCGATGGCGAGTTTTGTTCCCGGGAAAAGCCTGAGCACGGCCTGTGCCATAATGTGCGATGCCGTGTGCCTCAGGACCGGGAGTTCATCATCTGTTTCTCTGACGCTTCCGTCACTGTACAATGCTTTCATCTAAAATCATCCCTTTACAAACGGGTTCTCAATCGGTACTCTCAATCTGCGATGTTGTATTAATACTGTACATCACAGGAATGTGTTAAAGTTTATACCGATGATAACAATCCCATCAAACATGGCAAGTGCAGGCGACATGTTACGCGCGGTCAGGGAGAAAAGACCGTTGGTATGTCAGATTACGAACAACGTCACAATCAATGACTGTGCGAACATTACACTCTGTGCAGGCGGTTCGCCTGTCATGAGCGACTGTCTCGCCGATGCAATCGAAATGGTCGGCATGGCTTCCGCTCTTGTACTTAACATCGGAACCGTGAACGACGATACCGTTGAAATCATGGTTTCCGCAGGAAAAGTTGCAAACGACTGCAACGTCCCCGTAATTCTCGATCCCGTAGGTGCAGGTGCAACAGGATACAGATCGAGAGCTGCGGAAGGCATTCTCAAATCCGTAAAAGTATCCGTTGTGAAAGGAAATGCCGGAGAGATTGCGTCACTCCTCGGACACAGAGGAAAGGTAAGAGGCGTGGATTCCGATGCTTCCGCAGAAGCCGATATGTGCACTGAATTGGCAAAGAAATTAGGTGTGATTATCGGAATGTCCGGCGAAACCGACTATGTCTCAGACGGAAAGAAAACGTATGCTCTTTCCAACGGAATTCCTATGATGGACATGGTTTCCGGAACAGGCTGTATGCTCTCATCCGTCGTAGGATGCTTCGTGGGAGCGAACGGTGTTTCCGCAGATTCCGTATCCGCAGGAATATCGGCATTCACAGTTGCGGGAGAGACCGCAAAAGGATATGACGGACCCGGTTCGTTCAAAACGGCACTTTTGGACTCGATGTACAACCTCAAACCCGGGGAATTGGACAAGAAGAGGAAGGTCAGAGAGGAATGAGTATCCTCTACGTTGTCACCGACGATAAACTGTCCAACGGTTTATCTCACGTAGAAGTAGCCCGCAGGAGCTACGAAGGCGGAGCGGATATCGTTCAGCTACGTGTAAAAGACAATGACGGAAGATTCCTTCAGTGGGCCTGTGAAATCTCTGAGATTTCAAAATCCTACGGAAGGACGTTTATCGTCAACGACAGCGTTGAAATCGCATTGAAATCGGGTGCGGACGGAGTCCATGTGGGACAGGGAGACGAACCTGTTTCATCGATAAGACAGCGCGTACCTGAGAATTTTATCGTCGGCGTTTCTGTGGGAAATGTCGAAGAAGCGAAAGAAGCCGAAGCGGGCGGTGCGTCATATGTCGCATTGAGCCCCATTTTCGATACGACTTCGAAAGACGATGCGGG
>CAZDCU010000051.1:0-7555 GCA_964504055.1 uncultured Methanomassiliicoccales archaeon | reverse complement strand
GTTTAACGATTGATAATCAGTATTGTAAATGATGGTATTCTACCGATAAACGGATATTATCTATCCGAAAAAAGGATGTAACGGGGGCTTACGCCCCCTAAGGAATTTCAGATTGTTCCGTTGTCAATCATAATCTTCAATATGAAGTAGATGAAGAAGATCACTGCGAGAGCCCAGATAATGACTGTAACATCTTTGTGCTTTCCTGTGACAACTTTTCCTATTACATATGTGAAGACACCGAATGCGATACCGTCTGTGATTGAACCTGCAAGTCCCATCATGAAGATGGTCATGAATGCCATTGCACATGTGACGGGGTCGTCCCACTCGATTCCCTTGACACTCTTGATCATCATGATACCGACGAGTACGAGTGCACCGACGGTACATGCGGATGTGAATGTTCCGAAGAATCCGGAGAAGAACAGTGCGACAAGGAAGAGGATACCGACTGTGACGGACATAAGTCCTGTCCTTGCACCGGCATCGATACCTGTCGTGGATTCGATGAATGATGTTGTGGTGGATGTTCCGCAGACTGCACCTGCGATGGTTGCGACTGCATCTACTGCGAGTGCTTTGCTTCCGTCTTTGAGGTGACCGTTCTCATCGATGATGCCTGCCGCACCTCCGACACCGATAAGGGTACCGGCTGTGTCGAACATATCGACGACGAAGAGTGAAACGACTGCTGCGATGAATGCGGGCCAAAGATTCGTGTCGAACATTGTGAATTCGGAGAAGACCGCACCGAAGAGTCCGAAGTCGGGTGTCGAAACGAAATTGTCGGGGTTCCAGCTGGGGATGAGTGATGTTGTCGATGTAACGTCCATCTGTCCCATAATGATTCCGATAACCCATGTTGCGAGAAGTCCGAAGATGACTCCGTACCATTTTTTGAGGAACCAGAGGATGAATGTCACAACTATACAGAACACTGAGAGCAGTACTCCGGGATCGTTGATCGCACCGAGTGCAAGTGCACTGCCGTTTCCGTGTGTGATGATGCCTGCGTTGTACAGACCGACAACTGCGATGAAGAAACCGATACCTGCGGAGATAGCGAGTTTCATCGAACCGGGAATTTCGTCAAGAATTCTCTCCCTCCAGCCTGAAACTGTGAGGAGAAGGAACAGAATTCCCGAAATAAAGACAATCAGAAGACCCTGCTCAAACGTGAATCCCATTACCAGACAGATGGTGTATGACAGGAACGCGTTGAGACCCATACCGGGTGCCAATGCGACAGGGAATCTTGCGTAGATACCCATGAGAATACATGCGATGATAGTTGCCAATGCCGTGGCGGTGAACAACTGATCGAACGAATATCCTACAGCCGCCGAACTCAGAATACTCGGGTTGACGATCAGAATGTAAGCCATAGCGAGGAATGTAATCAATCCTCCCTTCAGCTCATTACCGATTGTCGAACCTCTCTCGGAGATTCTGAAGAACGAATCGATTGAAGCTTTGAAATCGCTCATAAGAGTTCGTAATCTTTCGTCTGATATAAGGGTAATGTTAAAATAGAGTGTGGCTGGAGCCTTTTTAAAAGATTTATCCCCTCCGAAGAGGGGATTTTGAAGTTTAATCGCAGGTGTCCTCGAACTGACTGTTGTACAGTTTTTCGTAGAATCCTCCCTTTGCAAGGAGCTCTTCGTGTGTACCCTGTTCGATAATCGATCCTTCATTCATCACGAGAATCAAATCCGAATTTTTGATTGTCGAGAGACGGTGGGCGATGACGAAGGAAGTCCTGTTCTCGGAAAGACGGTCCATCGCAGCCTGAATGATTTTTTCCGTTCTTGTATCGACGGAACTTGTCGCTTCGTCCAATATGAGAAGAGGAGACTTGTCAATCATAGCACGTGCGATTGTCAGCTGCTGTTTCTGACCTGCGGAGAGTGTTGCGGTGCTTCCGAGTACGGTATCGTATCCGTCCGGGAGAGTGGAAATGAAGTGATCGATTCCCACGGCTTCGCATGCTTTCTTCACTTCTTCGTCGGTGACTCCTTCTCTGCAGTAGATGATGTTTTCTTTGATTGTACCTTCAAAGAGCCAGGTATCCTGTAACACCATACAGAACTGCTCATGTACGTTTTCTCTGGGAATGTCTTTAACGGACACTCCGTCGAGAAGGATATCTCCTCCGTCGACATCGTAGAACTTCATCAGCAGATTGACCATTGTTGTCTTTCCGGCACCGGTAGGTCCGACGATAGCGACTTTCTGTCCCGGTTCTACGGATGCGGAGAATCCGTGGATGATTTCATGATCCTTCGAATATCCGAAGTGAACGTCAACGAAGTCAACCTTTCCTTTCGCTTCAATGCGCTGTGTGAGTGACGACTCATCCGCAAGTTCTTCCGCATCGAGGAATTCGAACACACGTTCCGAACCTGCCGCGACAGACTGCATGCTCGTGAATGCCTGAGACATCTGTGCCAGAGGCTGCGTGAAGAGTCTGACATAAATCATGAACGCAACTATCGTTCCGATGTCGGTGTGACCGTCGATGACCAATACGGCACCTACGACACATACTGCAACATATCCGAAGTTGCCGACGAAACTCATCAGAGGCATCATCAGACCGCTGAGAGACTGCGACAGGAAAGCACTCTTTGCGAGACTGTCGTTGATTCCGTCGAATTTTTCGGTAGCTTCTCCTTCTCCGTTGTACGCTTTCACGATGTTGTGCGCACCGTATGTTTCGGCGATGTGACCGTTCATACGTCCGAGATCGTTCTGCTGTCTGTCGAAATATTTCTGGGATCTCGACATGATTATTCCCATCAGAGCTATTCCGATGAGTGATGAGACAACTGCGGTAACCATCATGGTTACGTTCGTTACCGCCATCATAATCAGTGCACCGATGAACAGCGTAACCGACGACACCAACGTTCCGATTGCCTGGTTCATGGACTGACCCATAGTATCGGCATCGTTCGTGACACGGCTCATCACGTCGCCCGAGGACGTACTGTCGAAGAATCTCAGCGGGATGCGGTTAATCTTCTCGGAAACCTCCGTACGGAGATTACCTGCGGTTCTCTGTGTGACTGTTGCCAAAATCACACCCTGCAGAAGCATAAGCACTGCACTTGCGACATAGATTGCAACCATCTTGATGCCGCAGTCGCCTATGCTCTCAAGGGGAATCACACCCATGATGTTGTTCGATATGAGGTTGGTCATATCTCTGAGAACATTCGGACCGAGAAGGGTGAGGGATGTTCCTATTATCGAGAATATTATCGAAATTACGACATATTTTCTGTATTTTCCCATATAGCTGAAGAGTCTCTTCCAGGAACCGACGAGATTTTTCGGTTTCTCTTTCGGCATTCCTCTTCTGCCGTGGGGACCGTGAGGCGGGCTCATCTCAATTCCTCCTCCGATAACTGTGAGTATGCAATATCGCGGTAGACATCGCATGATTTCATGAGTTCGTCATGTGTTCCGATTCCTGCGATCTTTCCGTTGTCGAGCACGATGATTCTGTCGGCATCCATTATCGTACCGATTCTCTGTGCCACAATCAGTTTTGTCGCACTTGCCGTTTCGTTTCTGAGTGCGTCACGGAGTTTACGGTCTGTTCTGTAATCGAGTGCGGAGAATGAATCGTCAAAGATGTAAATCTCCGGTTTTCTGCATACGGCGCGGGCAATGGCGATACGCTGTTTCTGTCCTCCGGAGAGGTTGGTTCCTCCTTCGGATATCATTCTCTGATATCCTTCGCTTTCTTTCTCGACGAATTCTTTACCCTGAGCGACTGCTACCGCTTCTTTTACATCGTCTTCGGTGCGTTCGTCGTGTGTGTCACCGTATTTCACGTTCTCTTCGATTGTCTGATTGAACATGACCGCTCTCTGCGGAACGTATCCTATTTTCCTGCGGAGATCGGCGAGAGTGTAATCTTTCACATCCATTCCGTCTACCTTTACGGTACCTTCGCTTACGTCGTAGAAACGCGGAATAAGATTGACGAGTGTTGTCTTTCCGCTTCCCGTGGAACCTATGAATGCAACGGTTTCGCCTGTTTTTGCGGTAAATGATATGTCTCTGAGAACATAATCTCCGGAATCCGGATATTTGAACGAAACATTCTCGAAGGAAATCTCTCCTTTTGCGTCGGATGTGTTTGTGAGATTTCCGTCGGTAATCGTAGGTTCGGTGTTGATTACTTCCTCAATCCTTTTTGCCGCTACGGTTGCACGCGGAAGGATCATGAAGATCATAATCAGCATGATGAAAGCCATGATTACCTGTACTGCATATGATGAGAACACAATCATGTTGGAGAATTCAGTGAATCTTCCCATGCCGTCGGTTCTGTCTATGATGTATGCACCCACCCAATAGATAGCGAGAGACAGGAAGCTCATGACCGTACTCATCACAGGCGACATGAATGCAAGCGAACGTGTGATTGAGACGTGTGTATCCGTAATCTTGGTGTTTGCGTCGTCGAATTTCTTCTCCTGGTACTTTTCCGCGTTGTATGCACGTATTACGCGGAGTCCGGTGAGATTTTCTTTTATGACACGGTTGAGATCGTCGTTGAGCCACTGGATTTTTTTGAATTTCGGTGTGACGTAGATCATTACGCATCCGATGCACAGCACTACTGCCAACACCGCAATTGCGGTGATGACCGTCCATTCCATGTTTTTACCGGCAATCTTTCCGATAGCCCATGCCGCAAGGATAGGTGCTTTGATAATCACCTGCAATCCCATTGCGACTGCCATCTGAACCTGTGTGACATCGTTGGTGGAACGTGTAACCAATGAAGAAATCGAGAATCTGTTGATTTCTTCCAGTGAGAATTTTTCGACGTTGTCGAACTGTTTTTTACGTAAAGTTGCGGATAAACTTGCTGCGATATATGCCGCAATGAATCCGCAGACGATCGATGCAATCAGCGAACCGAATGCACAGGCAAGCATCTTGCTTCCGTCGGCGATGACGGAATCCACGGAACCGCCTGTTGTTATTGTTTCCGTGATGTCCGTCATGTATCCCGGAATTTCGAGATCCAGGTAAACCTGAACACAGACAAGCGCAATAATCACGGCGATGAGAGGAAAATCCTTCTTTCTCAGATATTTCAGTATCATCTCAGCGCCTCCGCATCGTCTCTGAGTCTTCTGTCTATCTTACAGTGTATGCCTTTGAGACATTCGACCTCTTCGTCGGTGAGATCGCGGAAAAGTTCTTTCCACGCATCTTTGATTGCATCGGATATCTTATCCGTGGCTTTTCTGCCTTTGGAGGTGAGATACAGACTGTATTCGCGTGTGTTCACGCCTCTGTCCTCGAGATATCCTCCTTCGATCAGACGTTTCGTGACACGTGTCGTGAGAGCTTTGTCTACAATCATCATCTCGGATAATGTCTTCAGAGACAGCCCTTCGTTTTCTCTTACGGTCATCAGAAACGGACCGTAAGTCGGTTTCAGCCCCACCGATTCCGCCACGGGCGTCAGGCGCCTTTCGATGAAGTATTTCATCGCACGCGGACCGATGTGCATATCGATCCATTCATCCATAGTGTCGGCATATTGGTCTCGTATATATGGTTGACCTATCAACTATGTGTATTGTTGACTAATCAACTGACAGATAAGAATCATAAACACAATGCTCCATGACAACAGCCGATGCTCATAGACGCACACATTCACATGTGGGAGAGACGCTGTCTCCCGGACGAAGCGGTAAGAAGATATCTCGGACCTCTGAGTGTGCTGAAGGATATGGGTCTCGACGGCATTTTGGATTTCAGACTCGATGAAGATTTTCCGTTTCCCGATTACGATACGGGAATTGACGAACCGATCGGAATGATGAACGCCAACGGAGTGGATTATGCCGTTGTTCTCGGAACGGATTTCGGTCTTATCAACGAAGGCCGTATGACTAACTACGAGTACATGGAATGGATGTTCGATCGTTGTTCCGTCGATGACAGATTCATTCCTTTCATAGGGATAGATCCGAACAGAAAAGATGCCGTAGAGATGTTGGATACACTTGTTTCGAAATACGATCCCAAGGGACTGAAAGTGTATCCTGCAACGGGATTTTTCCCCGATGACGATAAATTCGAACCATTCTGGCACAGAGTCGAGGAATACGGCCTGATTGTTACGACACACGCAGGTATGGCGTTACCTCCGCTGGATGAAAAATTCTGTCATCCCGCATCATTTGCAAAAGTAGCCGAAAGACATCCGGAAATGAATATCATAATCGCACATCTCGGCGGTAAATTCTACAGTGAACTGTTTCCTCTTATGGATGCACATGAGAATGTGTACACAGACTGTTCCGCACTGCAGGGGTGGGCGCCTACAGATGTTTCGATGATCGGTAAAAGACTGGACGAAGTCACATCGAGATATCCCGACAGAGTCGTGTTCGGTACCGATTTTCCTCTGTATGAAGATCACACCAATATGTACCGTTTCCTAGACATCATCAGAGAAGGCAAGTGGGGAAACGAAAACGTGAAAAAAGCCCTCTTGGGTGACAACATGGCACGTCTTCTGGGAATCCTCTAAAATACAATCAATGTGATTCAGAGGAACATGTCAGAAGGTGAAACCTCATCATCGGGGATTGATTGGAGTTCCCTGAGTGAGACTCTTAACAGTTATCACGTGCCGGAGATAGCACTCATCCTGGCGGGTGTCGTCGCATTGGCGATTGTATATTTCTATCTGAAAGACAAGGACGGTATGAGTTACAAGCTGATGATGATGCTCGGCGTGTTAATGGGTGCTGTCAGTGCGGTACTCTGTGCCACATCGTCGCTGAAAGGCAATACTGGAACATTGATTATCGTGGCACTCGGTTGTTTCGCATTGGTTTCGAGACCGTTCCGTGATGTCAAATTTGCAGTTATTTTCGCATTGTTCGCTATGATCATTGCATACATCTTCCTCGGAAATCTCGACGGAGATCTTGAGGCACTCTCGAAGGGATGGCCGAGAGTGATAGTTGCGTTCATTGCGGGTGCAGTTGTTTACATGCTGCTGATGTTCCTTCAGGACCTTACGCTGCTCTTTGCGAAGATCTTCAACATATGGCCTGTACTGCTTGTGTTGGGAATAATCTGTATCGCAGAAGGTATTTCGATCTACTCGGGACACGGTTCCGTGTATGATTTTATCAAGAGTTATCTCGACAGCAATAAGGAGATAATTCTCTCTGTTTTGCTGAATTAAACATCAATTTTTCACTATAAACTGCGGTTCGGGACCCAAAAAACCCGGACCGACTCCTTTTTTATACAGCAATAGTGTTGTCGGGAAGCATTAATGGATGATTGGCGTGCGACATTACCTTTAAATCATATAAGGTAATGAAGTGGCATGCGGGCCGGTGGCTTAGCTAGGATATAGCGCTGGCCTTCTAAGCCAGACGCCTCGGGTTCGAATCCCGACCGGCCCGCCAATGCATCTGCATTAAAAAAAGAGGAGACATCATGAAGAGAGGCTCACGCGCCTGGAAGAAACGCGGTAACCAGCGTTGGAAAT
>CAZDCU010000050.1:0-7852 GCA_964504055.1 uncultured Methanomassiliicoccales archaeon | reverse complement strand
GGTTGAGCCCCCTTGAGTTTGTCAATACTCTCAAACTCTCGGGGAGAGGTCCGGGGAAGACCTGGGTGGTTGAGCCCCCTTGAGTTTGTCAATACTCTCAAACCTCAAATAATTTCCTATTACCTTATTTCACAGAGGTTTTCATCGATTATGACAATATTTTCGCAATCTGAGATTCTTTTCCAATCAGATTCGATGAAGAGTACATTGTATTTTTGATACACAATATGCTGTTCCAACAGGGTCAATTTTTCTGAATTTAGGTATCTTCCAAGATTAACGAATGCGAACAATCTGCATTTACTGTACTTTGATGCAATGTCAAGATAATCTGTTATTTTGGTCAGCAGATCATCCGACGGTATGAATTTGGGAGAGAACATTTTGATGACATCTACCATAGAGCAGTCTTTAAAATCCATATCCAAATCTGCCTCCATCAGTAATTCCGCAATGCAGTTTGTCATAGATGCTACGTGTTCATTCATCTGGCAATAATGATCTTCATCCAATGAGATCTTGTACAGACGGTTGTAGACCTGTGTCAGAATATCTTTTGCATTGAGATCTAAGTTAAACGGATCTATGATAACTTTGATTAAGCTGCTCATCTCGATGCACTTGTCATCAATTGACAGAACAAAATTTCCGGATTCTCCTTTGGACTGGTTGTTCAGTTCACAAACATATTTTGAGAATTGGTCACGGTTCTCTACTGATAACACATTAATGCGGTCATTTTCAAAAGTCAGTGGTTGTTCCAACGTGGGATGTGAAAGAATCAAAGAAACACCAGCCTCTGCTGTGTATCGACGATTTCTTTCTGTGCTTCGCCGATTATGTATTCTATACATTGGAATTGTTTCTCGGTCACAGTCATCACCTGTATCACTCCTTCCTTCGGCGAATGTTTGCGAACGTTCTTTACAACAGCTTCGGATGCGGCACCGTTCAGGGCAATCTTCGAATACACCGATTTCTGCATCATGATGAAACCGTCAGTCAAGAGATATTTTCTGAATTTCGAGTATCTTCTGCGCTGTTCGGAAGTTTCTACAGGTAGATCAAAGAACACCATCACTCTCATGAATCTTAACCTCATAAGTTACCATCTTCTCTATGTCGTTGCTCTCCATTGCGAGGAAGAAAGACTGTGTGTAGATTCTTATGGCGTTAATCAGGAACTGCTGTTTGCCTGACACATACACAACGGAGTTGAGAAGATCGACTAATTTTACCTTCTCCCGGCTCCCGAATTCTTCCGGCATCATTTCAATCACACATTCATCTACAATCGGGCGAAACGGCTCCATAAGATCTGAAGAGAGATTGAAGTGATTGAACATATTATCGTGAAAAATACCGATCTGGGTATAATAGCCGCTGACAGAAATCTCGCGGTTGAAAGCGGAAAGCAGAATTGCATAACCGTAGTTCAATGCAGCATTAATCGAATCCGGAAAACCTCTTACAAAGTCCTCGCCGAATATCACGTTGAAATAGACCTTGGCAGCATGACCTTCTCTGTTGGATGCATCATATTCCTCAATTTCACTGATGTATTGGTTGAGCATAGATGCCTGTTTGTCATGCCCGTGTCGGATGAGTACATCGCGCTGTTTCGATATTTTATCTCTGATTATGCGGACCCATGCAGTTTCCTTCATCTCAAAAGTCCATGAGCTCTGATCTCTCAGTTTTTTGACGGCATCATGAGATCCATAGTAAGGAATCAATTCGGAATGAGGATTGCGTTTCTCGTCACAGAAAATGACCTTAATTTTCTGTTTTGCCAACTCACAAAGCAGTGATGCCGTCATGGAGACAGCCGTGCTCTCGATGATGAGCACAGCTATCTCCGGGATGTGGACCTTCCGTACCCCTTCGGTATTGCGTACGACCAGATAGTTCAGCTTGTATTCGAGTTTGCTGTTACTGGCTATTTCCACTATTCTCCAGGTCATATGCTCGATAAATCTATTTTTTGTTCGAACAGGCCGGTTGATGATTGATTGACGATGAAAATCTTGGTTGCACCTTGTATGACTTTACCCAGGGTTATGGTTCCGACAAATTTACCGCCGTTAATGTATGTCAGGTCGCCCCTAGCAGGATTGCATTGGAGTATAGTCAGTAAGGAGTTCAAGCAGACAGTTTGTTCTGACAGAGGCAGAGATATGAAAATATCTTTGTTCCCACTAACAATCTTTTCAAGACTGGAAAGGCCTGGGGCCGAAGAGTATTTTTTGGCAATCTTATTCTCCAATTCGTCGTATAATTTTATATTGAGTTCTGATGACAATTCATAATCTTCTGGGCTGATACTATTTTTCTTGCCGTTTTGTTCATCGATGTACTTGAAAATCTTTTTGCAGTAATTGTGATTTTCGAAAGATAGTGTGAGTTGCTCTGCATTTTTCAATATCAATCTGTCACCAGTTCTTCCGGACAGTGATAGTTTGAATCCGTTAATTTCGAATAGAGAATCAATTTTGATACATCTAATGCGGACGTTCGGATCAGTAAATCCTTTCTCTCTGAAATATGCGTTTGCAGTTTCATAGTCAGTCAGATAGCCGACATCCATTTTCGGGATGTATTCAACGGTTCTTTGTCTCTTTTTCTTTACAGTGTGTTCCACTAATGAGAAGAAAGATCCTTTGATACTGTCATAGCCGCCGTAGTCTTCTATGTTCAGATTTCTCTTGATGGGCTGTGTGGACTTGTCACCCTTTTTGTATATAGTGGCATCAAATAGCTGTCCTGTTTCTTTGTACGGATAACGCGTGAACAGGATGTTGTTGCGCCTCATGTACTTGTCAACAGTAAGTATGGTTCCGTTTTCACCGCCTTTCCATGCAGTGACACCGTTACGTACAACATCATCCCTGAACATTTTGTTGATGTTGTATTTTTCAGTCTTGATAATATGAAGCGGTTCTTTTGTGAACTTTGTATCATATACATTACCGACGACAATGTTGAGGTAGGCGTCTTTGGCGTGATGGTAATCATTTACATTACGGCATTTGGTGTAGTATCTGCGTTCTTTGTTCTCATGACGGAATTCGCTGACATTTCCGCCTTTCACATACACAACATCCGTATCCTTGCCGAACATCTTTTCCATAATCTTGGCAACGGCTTTGACTGACTGACTTGTTTCTACGAGCTGTCTTGCAACGAATTTGTTCAGTTCATCGTCAGTGAATCCGTGTTTACGGGTAAGGCGGTCGTATTTTTCCTGTCTCATGAAGCCATTTTCTTTGAGATATTTCCAGAATGCACTCATTTTTCTTTGGACTTCTTCCGAAATCGGGAATCTGTCTGTTTTTGTGGCATTACATTCTCTGCATGACAGTACGGTGTTGTCGATGCCGTCATCTGTGGTTTTGGATTGAGGGTAAATATGATCGATATCGCAGACGGAGTTGTTGCCGATATCATTCAAATCAATTGTTTTACCGCAGTACATGCAGTGTCCCTGTTGCATGAAGTATGCAAAGAGTTTCTTACTGCGCAGTCTCGCATTGTCCATCGAATCCAATTCAGCCATTAATTTTGCATAATCCGGGTTGTCTTTGATTGCATCGTACTTCTTGATGATTTCATCTTTGCGCGATGATTTGCGTCCGTCATCTTTCTTCTCACGTGTAGTTTCAATGAAGACTTTGGAAGGGTTGTGACCTGTAATTTTGACTATTTCTTTGACAATCGACACTGTGCGCCAGATTGCGTGTTTTACAGCGGGGGAACAGTAGAGATCTTCAACGGCGCTGTATGTGATTTTTCCGTCACTCTTTCCGGTAATCTCGTCGTTCATTCTGTCAATCTGTGATTTGAACTGATATTCTTTTGACAGAAGTTCCTGGAGAGACAGACTTTCGACTTCCAACGCTGTGATAATATTCATCTCACGGCCGTCCGGGAACTGACTGCGGATGTCGCAGAGCATTTTCTTCGACAGATTTCCCCAGTCGTTGAATTTGATACGTGCAATTGCATTAATCTGTTCTTTTGAGAGTTTGTTACCGTATCTTTCGGTCAATGTCTTGGTGAGTCTCTTCCTGTCATCGCCGAAGATTGTTGCCGTTTTGATCATTTCTTCAATGAATGCGTGGTCTTTCATGAGGTCGCCGAGAATTCCTCTCAGGCGATTTTCTATCTTAAGATTGGAAGCTATATTGTCATCGATGCCTGTTATCTTGAGATCTTTTTCTCCGGTTCTCGATGTGATGAAATCGGCAATATGCTTCTTCTTGACGGGAGCATCTTTCTTCACGAACAATTCTTCAATGAGCTCTTTCTTGAGTTTTTTGTCAATACGTTTTCCGTTGATTTCAATGAGATTGAGTTCATTGTACAGTTTGAAACGCTGATACAGTACAGATGATTTGGGCAGTACCTTCTCTCCTATGAGGTATGTACATGAGCTTACAAGTTTCTCGATGAAATTCTCGGATGTTCTATCGATATCGATTGTTTCTTCGATATTCCAAGGCAACACTCTTTCGTCGGAACGGTGGACGGCCCACGCATATTTCGATGCAGGGTTGAGGGGACCTACATAATACGGAACACGGAACGTACAGAGCGTCAGAATCTTATCCTTTACAGATTTTCCTTTGTCGTCTTTTACGTTGAGGAAATCGAAGAATCTTGACATATTCTCAAGCATTTTGGACAATTCTTTTCTGTGCAACGCATTGGGAAGTACACTGTTTTCCTTGCTGCGCTGTTTCGGCATAAATGTTCCGGTATCGATGCGTTCCTTCATGTCTTTGGTTTCATCGCACCTTTCAAAATCGAATTTATCCAGTTTATTCGAGAGATATTTGCAGAAATCTTCCTGTGTGCACGATTTGATTTTGGCAGCATCTTTGGAGTTTTTGACCATTCCCGAATACGAGGTGTAGTTGCAGCTTTCGCCGGATTTCATTACCTCATTGTAAATCGAATTGTCTCCGTTTTCGGTCGCGATAATTTTCAGTACATATTTCAGAAGTCTGAGGTCCTTTTTGTGCTGCTCATATTCACTGATTTTTGCATCGGATAAGTACTCGTGTCCTTTCAGCATTCCTGAGAGTATTCCCCAGTCGTACACACTTTTCATCATATCCAAGATGCTCATCGCATCTTCGCCGATTGCGCTCTCAATAGCCGAACGTTCGTCTTCCAATGATGTGTCTGCAAACGATATACTCTTGATTTCTTCGGAGGCAGTACTGTCAATTTCCGGAATCAGAGAAGCTAATTTTACACTGCTTCCGGAAAGCAATGCAGCGAATGCTTTCTGCTCATCCGTTGTTGCAGACAGAAGTTCAATCATCTTTCTCTTCTTGTCGGTCTTTGTAATCTTGCGGTCAAGAATCAGTTCTTTTATGTCTCCGATTGTCTCGTTGACATTGAATCCCATGCCTAATTCGTCATTTGCTTCTTTCAGCAGTTCTTCGAATAATTCTTCGAAATTGGGGATTGAATCATCTGACAGTCCCTCAAAGAGGAAATGTCCGCGGTTTTTCATTATGTGGTGTACGGCGAGGTAGAACAGACGGATGTCGGGCTTTTCATCCGTTGTCATAATGTATTTCCTCAGGTGGTAAACTGTTGGAAATTGCTCGTGATACTGTTTATCTTGATAATCAGAATCATTGAACAGTGAATTCAGCTGTGCATCTTTACGGTCTTTCAGGATGAGATTGCTTTCATCCATTCTCATAAAGAAGTTCGGATCGACAGACGAAACTTCATGGTCGAACAACTCTCTCAGCAGTGCGATGCGCTGATTCCTTCTTTCCAGTCTGCGGCGGGAGCAGCGGGGGGGTCTGCGGGCTTCCGCAGTGCTGCCTTCTTTGAAGAGGGGGGTTCCCCACATTGCTTTGCTGTTGAATCTCAAAATATTGTATTCAGGATCGGTAACCGCCCATCCAACGGAGTTCGTTCCTATGTCAAGCCCGAGATAATAATCGCCGAATTCCTTTTTCATCGTAAGCCAACCTTTTTATCTGTCCATAGGCTATGGACTTCTGTCAATACGCGTTCAAATAAGGCTTAGCCGAAACCGTCCTCTCTGAGGACTCCGCGTTGGCGGAATCATGTATTGACGCTTCTTACAATTTTAACCGAAGTCAATTGATAAATAAGTATTCTGAAAACGGTCAATCGGCGACAAAGCCCAGACACCAGTGACGGCAAGGTACTATTAAAGATGCACAATCAATCCTTTGTCAGTAACATATTCCGACGGAAGTTCCACATTTTCGGTGTATGTGGAAATTACCCCCAAACCGGACAGCAGCAGTGTATTGTTGATGCAGACAACCGTGCCGTAATCGTGCGGCTGTATCATCAGAGTGTCGAGGTTGCGGTTGATGTGAACAAAATACTTGTGAGCCGTAAAAAACGGACTTGCAATCGTATCCGGAGAAGTTCTCGTAACGACGATTCTTGATTTCACAGCCCCTTCGAATGTCATCATCTGTTCACCCGCAGGTACGGCGGACTGTGATTTCTTTTTCAGGTCTTCGATAATCAATTCGTTTGCATGGACGGTGTTTTTCAACGCCTCATTTTCGCTTTTGAGACTGTCGATTTCGCTGTCTTTGGCGGATACGGCTTCATTCACCGCCATCTGTATGTCATGTGCCAGAGTTTCAGAGTAATACTCTTTGAGCATCGGAATCAGTTCATCTCTGTGTTTTTCCCAGAGTTCACTGACAATCTCGTCTTTCTGGTCTCTTTTCAGCTCTAAAAAGAAAGAAGCATCCACTTTTTTCACGGGTGTCGCACGGTACATTCCCTTATCCGATTCCAGAGCACAAATCCATGTGCCTTCCGTCATCGAAACACCCTGCGCAGGATAGACCGAGCGTTTTTTGTATACGGATTTCGGCCCCAATTCCGAAGTTGAGAAATTCAGAAGAACGTTCTGACCTGCGTAGTCGTCGATTTCATCTTCGCTGAGATCTCCAGCCTCGATACCGAGTCTCTGCCACTCCTGAAAATTCATTCTTCTTCCTCCGTTTCTTCGTCCGAGTCGATTATTTCTTCTTCTTTGGCAAATTCGGTATCTATTCTGAGTAACGGCAGAGCATCGAGTTTGTGGTAGACATCGCACATTCTGAGCATTTCATTTGAGAATGCATCGGTGTAAGCGGCGACTTCCACCCTCTTGCCTGCAGACTGTACGTGCTGTATCGCAGGTACAAAATCCCTGTCTCCGCTTACTACTATGGCAACATCGAAGTTGTCTTTGTACGCGTGTGCAACCATTTCACATGCCATAGCCACATCCACTTCTTTTTGCTCCTGCCTTTCGGGGTTGTATGATTCCCTGGCGATAACGCGGAATCCTAGATAACGGAGTCTGTCGTGGGTTTTATGGGCGGGATCTTCCTGACCGTAAGGAGCCCTTGTATCGAAAACATATGCCGCTTCGAGTCTTCTTTTTCCTGTGAGCTCCTTGCACAGAGTGTATAGATCCAGCGTAAGGCCAGGCCTGACCGACGAGCTTTTGAGGACATTACGATAGTCGATGAAAACCATGACTCTGTCATACGGACTGCTTGAGAGAAGCGACATCTAATACAATATCACAGATGACGTATGATTCTGATAAATGCTTGGTTGCAGAAAATTTCCTAATGTGGATAAATTGTTTGCAGGAGGTATATACGGCACCCCTTTCGGGGTGCCGGTTAATGAGTTTACTCAATCTTGAGGATGACAATATCCTTCTCAATTGTGCTGTTGGCCTTAATGTCGAATGTGTCCACCAATACGCCGAGAATATTCGGTGTGATGAATCCGGGGAGCCTGGGGCCGAGCATGATATCCTTCACGCCGAGACTGA
>CAZDCU010000049.1:0-8229 GCA_964504055.1 uncultured Methanomassiliicoccales archaeon | reverse complement strand
TCATTGTGGGACGTGCAATCTACAAGGCAGAAGATCCCAAATCCGTTGCAAAAACCATAGCGGAAGAGATCAGGTCCGTCATCTGACGGCCTCTTCTTCTTTTTTTATTATAATTATATAACCTAACGCGCGACGTAAAACTATTATATAGAGTAGTCAATCGTCGCCGTATTCCACATAGCGGAGAATTTAGAATGCTAAAAATCGGCAAAAAAACGAGTGATCCTCAGGCAACTGAGGATGTATCCGTCCCCAAGAAGACCGGGAACGGGAATTGGTTCGCTAAGAACCAGCACATCGTTGCCATCGGCGTCATCGTACTGATCGCATTCCTGATCAGGTTTATCGACGCCGCAGGACTTTGCATGGGTAACAACTATGCACTGTCTGGCGGAACGGGTGCTTCAGAACATCTGCACAGAATTACAAACATGCTCACCGGCGGAGCCATCTTCGGAATCGACGGTGCATTGTACTATCCCTTCGGGTCGGCAGATGCGAACCCCCCGCTCATGGATTTAATCATGGGAGCGTTCGCATTCATCTTCAAAGCATGCGGCCTCAGCACAACGGCTGCGGCAGGAGCATCACTCGCCTGGGGCGCAGTGATTTTCGGTACATTGGCCGTTATTCCTGCATACATTCTCGGTAAGGAAATCCTCAACAGCAAAGCTGCAGGATGCCTGACTGCGGTTTTCATCGCACTCTGCCCTATCGCGATTTCGCAGACAGTGTTCTCCAACGGAACCGAAATCGGTTTCGTCATGTTCTTCACGCTCTTCATGTTCTGCTTCCTCTTCAAGGGAATCAAAGCAATCGATGCGGGAGAACCCTCAAACAAATACATGATTCTGACAGCTGTCTTCTTGGCAATTGTCTCCTTCTCATGGATCGGAGCACGTTCTCTGTACACTGTCCTGATTCTCATGATGGCGGTACAGCTTATCATCGACCGCTTCAAGGGTAAGGAACTCATGCCCGTTGCGATATTCTACTCTGTGCCTGTTATCGTCGGTACAGCTGTCGCAGCGGTGTACTACGCCGTATCGGGACTTTTTGTTTCGGTTTACCTCGGAACATGCCTGATGGCTGTCATCGGAGTCGTCTTCTGTGTTCTCTTTGCAGCAATGAAGAAAACACCCTGGACTCTTACAATTCCCGGTTTCGTTATCGTTACCGTCGTACTCTTTGTCGCACTGTTCCTCGCAGTTCCCGACCTCTACAACAGTATCGTCGGAAGGATTACGGAATACTCCGGAATCTACGCATCATTCTCATCTTCATCCATCGGATTCTCGATGGTCGCCACATACTTCGGATTCGTTACAATGTGGTTCGGCCTGTGCATGGTTCTCTACAGAATCTACACCTTCCCGAAGAACACGGATTCCCGTACGTATGCCGCCGTCCTTGTATGGATGATCGTCGGTATGCTCTTCGCAATTACAACGAGAGCTAACGCAGCGGTCTTCGCATGCACATTCGGTGTCGGTTTCGCAGCAGTCATTCTTTGGATCTGCTCCAGGATTGACTTCAAAGCATACTGGTTATCGATTAAGACAGCGGGATTCAAAGGCATGTGGAGAAAAATCATCAAGCCCGTGCCGTTCCTTGCGGTTGTCGGTGCCGTCGTACTCATACTCCTCCCCAACTGCATGTATGCACTTGATGCAGGAGTTTCGAACAACGATTCGTCCAATCCTGCATATCAGGGATCGGTCAACTACTACGTTATGGCCGACAAGGACTACGTATACAATGAGTTCTTCACGAAGTACAGCGATGTTGAGAACAAGGGAGCATTGGTTTCCTGGCTCGATTATTCGTCAGATGCCGCTACTTTCGGTAACTTCAACGTAATTACCGACAACAGGGGTAACGGTACCACCGCTATGGCGAATATCATGCTGTCCAACGGTTCGGACGGTTCGACGGTTGCGGTTATGCTCTACTACCTCGTAACATACGCAGGTGTAGACTCATGCAAGACCATACTCGGCAGTAACTACGATAAAATCAAAGATATCACAGAGAACCCCGGTAACTACAGGGACGAAGTCGTCAAGAACTCCGACAAATACGGAATCGTATCCTCGGATATCTCAAACGAAAACATTTCGTACCTCGCAGCAGTCGCATATCTCAAGGATAACAACACATCGTTCGAGATTTCCGAGATGTACGACAAAGTCGCCGCACAGTGCGGAAAGGACATCTCGTATGTCATGACTTCCGGAGAACTGATTCCGGTTTCATACGGAAACGAGAACACATTCATCGAGTTGGCAATCCTCAACGGCTATGCGTACGAGGTTGTCACCGAGACGAATTACAGTTACGTTTCTGTACCTGAATTCTACTCCGCAGGTTCACTCTTCTCATACTACGGAGTCTATGACTACGAGGATTCACTCACCAACTCCTTCCTCTGGAGGGCATACATCGGTATGTCACCCGAAGAAGCAGGTATCACAGGTTCATTCGCTTCAATCTCTTACATTTCGGCACTGACCCGTTCCGACGGAACATACAAGGCAGTTCCCGGATACGGTCTCGCCAACTTCGAAGTTGATTACGACACATACTACGTAAGCTACAACGCAGAAGACGACGGAACCGGAACATGGGAGAAGATGCTCTACAACGAAGCAATCGCACTCCAGGAGAAAGAAGGCGGGCTGATCAACTATCTCGCAGGCTACCCCATTATGCTGAAATACATCTCATCCAACTCTGAGAAAGTCAGCGGAACCGTCAGCATTGCGGGAGAAAACGTAAGCGGTGTACGTGTCGCGGCAATCGACTCCGACGGTATACAGCGCTACACAACATTCACAGATGCAGACGGAAAATACACAATCATTCTCCCGACCAAGAACTTCGAAGTCGGATCCGGATGTAAGATTGTGTTCTCCGTAGGAACGACAAGTGTCACAGGCGGTACGCAGGTATGGTCCGAAGAGTACGATGCGGACATGGCATCGAGTAAGAAGTGCGATGTTACGGTATCTACAAACACATCGCTCTCCGGAAAGATTGTCACAGAGAACGTCAATATCGATGAATATCTCATCGAAATGATCGGTCAGGCAAGCGGAAAACTCTATAACGCAACAGTAACAGGCGATGCATTCAGCTTTGCATCGGTTGTCCCCGATACATACGATATCACCATCAAATCACTTGACGGCAAGATCACATATGCCACAAAGACATATCTGACCGCAATCGGAGTCAACAGCGGACTCTCAATCAGTCTCGACGAATCCAAGATTACACTTACAGTCAAGGATGAAGCAGGCAACTTGATTAAAGGTGTCGATGTCGGTATCAAATCCGGTACGACAGTGTTCAAGGGAACCACAGATTCCAAAGGTGTCGCAACATTCTACGCATCCGCAGGAACATACACGTACGCTGTGTTCTCCGACGGATACATAACAAACGACAGCAGCACTCTTGAAGTTACAAAGAGCACAGCCAAATCCGGTTCGTTCTCTGTCATGTCGGCGAAGAAGATCAACGTCACAGGTGCAACATCCGGAACAATCTACGGTATGTCTTACACCGGAGCTGTCGAAAACTCAGTTGCAAAGATTCCTGCAGGACTCACGGGCGGTGCAACATACACAATCTACACCGTCGACAAGATCGGAGAGGGTGCAACCGTTTCATGGGCAACTACCGACGGAAGTGCGGATGTAACACTCGCTACGGAAACCGGTTATGTCATCACAGGTAAGCTCAAATCCGGAGAAAGTGCAGTTGCCGGTAAGATAACATTCATGAGAGACTCCGGTGAGATTGTCTCAGTCTACGCAGATGCAGACAACGGTTATACCGCAGTCCTCCCCGCAGGTAACTACACAGCATACGCAGTAAGTTCATCTATGGTTGCTATGGAAAGCATCACGGTATCCGCTTCGGCAACGAAGGATATCAGTGTCGCAAGCGGTACGACTGTTTCCGGTAATGTGTACTGGTACTCCTCGAGTTACACACTCAAGTACGCAACGGTAAAAGTCGATGTTACAGTCGGTGAAAACACTGCGACATACACACTCGCAACCGATGCAGACGGAAAGTACAGTATCGTTGTTCCATCGGATGCGAAATATAAGGTAACATCCGTGCTCAACACAAACGGACCGTTCTACTACACAGTTGATGATAACAAGGTCTACGAGAAATCGCTGGAAGAGAATGAATCGAGAGACTTCACGGCAAGTGTCGAGAAGATTACGATTGAGAATGCCAATGCGTTTGATATTACCGTTGAAGGAAAATCAATTGCGGCGGGTGCAGAGCTTGAGTTCAATTACAAACCTTCGTCATACTCAGTATCTGCTGCCTACAGCACGGGATACTACTACAGCGGTAATGTGTACATCCTCCCCACTCAGATGACTGCCGACTTCAAGTACGAACTGAGCGTAGATGCTGTGGAATACGTCAAGGTTGTATTCAGCAACGTTACTTCGGATTGCACAATCACTGTCACGGCAGAAGATGAAGGCAAGTACCACAAGGAGTCACAGGCGGACAACAAAGCCGAATATTACTTCGAGAAAGGTAAGAACTTCCTTGTCAAGATAACAGATGCCGACAAGAAGAAGGTTGCATACCACAGCATCGAGGGCACCGCAACATATTCTGCGGAAGGAATCGATGTAAAGCTTTTCGATGCAGTGAATGTAAAGGGATACGTCGGTATTGACGGAGACGGAACAATCAAATTCAACAGCGACAAGAAACTTGAGTTCGAAGTCGAGTCCGGAAGGTATGACGTTGTCATTCCCGCAACGGATGACGGAACGTACGCCGTTGAAGTCAATGTTACAGACGATAACGATCACGTCTACAGCTGCACCCTTTCGGGAGTAAAACTCACAGCAGGTGACAATACCTACAACATGGCGGTTCTCGGCGGAGAGCTGAAAGCCGAAACAAAGGATGTTACGGCAAAGCTCACACTGACAGACATGGGAGACATTACCGACAAGCAGAGAGTCAAGATCAAATTCAAGGCGGAAATCACTTACACAGATGCAGTCACATATCTCCTCAGCGGAGGTTCGGACTGGTTCGATGTAACCTTCTACTCTGATGAAACACTCACAAACCAGATTACATCCGTCAACGGAACATCCACGGTTTACGGTGAGGGAATGATCAAGGTCGGCAGTGTCGCATCATACTCCGAGAACCTTTCAGTCATTCTTTCGGATCTCAGCGGAGAAGAAGTCTGCACAGGCGTCTTCGAAAATGAGACAGGGTGGAAGAAGACTACGCCTGCCGATGATACCACAAAGGTTGCACACGGAAGCGATAAGGCCAATGAAGCCGAGTACATGTATTCGATCAACGTGGTCAACGATGATAACTTCAGGAAGTCATTCACGATTAAGTTGCTCGACACAGTCGACGAGAGCAAGTATATTGTAACTTACCTCTACGGAAGCAAGGTCGTAGCTGCAACAGACGGTGCAGGTACTGCGCTTGACGTGGCAATGACAGTCGACGGTTACTCCACACTCACTGTGTATGTCAAGTTCACACTGATTAACGGTGAATCTTCGGAGATCGCAGACAAGAAGATCAACACTCAGATTGTCTTTGACGATGTTAAGGTCACAGCAGACGGTGACGGAATTACTGCAGACGGTTCGAAGGCCACAGTCGTCTCGAGTTACACTGACTCGGTCGCCTCGGTATCGCTTTCCGCTGAGGGAAGAGGTATCATCAACGAGAAATCACCCATGCCTTCATACGTTTGGGTACTCGTAGCAGCCATTCTGGTGATGCTCATCCTCATCATTTGGCTCGGAATCAGAAGGGGGGTGTTCACACGCAGAAAGTAAGCGCATTCGCAATGGTTGCGATGATCGTCGCTGTTGCGGCAGTCTGTTGCTGTTTCGTCGGAGATGACTCCGACGCAGCGACAACAAACTCCGTCAGCATCAGTGCCGATTACGGAAAGGTCAGTACCGATATCACATTCAGTCTCGTCGGTGAGAAAGCATACAGCTACGAAATCTACTGGATGGACGGCGAGACCGTGAAGGATAAGAAGACAGGTGTCCTCGACGATGCTTTCACCGGTGAGGCGGAAATCACTCTCCCCAGCACTGAGGGCAATTACACCTACTATGTCGACTACTACCTCGACGAAGAGAAGGCATGGAGCGATTCGGTATCAATCAAAGCTGTCAAAGCCATCACACTGAAGGCCACCGTCAAGAACGACGGAGAATCGACTGTCAGTATGTACGTCCACTTCCTCGTGAAGAAGGACGGTGTTGCAACAAAAGTTGACGGAAGCGAGCAGCTCATCAAGGTTGAAGCAGGCAAATCCAAGGATGCTACCTGCGAGTACGTTGTCAAAGACGTTTCCGATATCGAGTTCTGTATTACATCGACCAACGATACAGCCAAAGGACTTGTTTCCGGTCTCGATTCGTGGAAGACAGTGTACAGCTCCGATAACGACTACACAGCCATCACGGTGTTCCTTGTGATTGTCGTGATCATAATGCTTGCAGTCGGAATCTGGATCCTCCGTAAGCCTGTAGTCAACACAGGTAAGCCCAAAGCCAGGCGCTGATAAACTTTAACGACAGGGGTTTTACCCCTGTCATAAATTTATTTTAAGAATTTTCATTCTTTAAGACGTTCCAATGAAGACATGATTTTGGCGTTGGCCATATCGGAACGTGTGCGTTCGAGAACTCCTCTCGCAACATCCTGTTTTCTTCTGATGGGGACGATTGCATCGGGAATGTCAAAACCCATTACCTCGTTTCCGACTTCTTCCATCGACTCGAAGTAATATGTTGCTTTGTCCATGTCACCGTTCATAAGAGCCGTAAGGACAAGTCTTCTCAGTTCTCCGATAACATCCGCAAGTCCCATCATCCACGACTGAGGAGAAATCTTCAGTGTTGTGAACGAAGGAATGTCCTTCTTTCTTACAATCGAAGAAAGAATCAGTGCTTCGGAATACTCCATACATGCATCTTCCACCGCCGCAGAATACAGAACGGACGGTTCGTCTTTGAGTTTGGTTATCATGTCACGTATGAGTGCTTTCAATTCACCCTGAATCGACATGAATTCCTCGTCCGTGTGGATGGCGTGAATCATATTCTTCGTTTTTCTGATGATTATACGTGACATCGCAAGCGCAGATTCACGTTTCGCCTCTATCGCCGATATCCTTTTGTTCACGGCGTCGATGTTCTCGGACAGTTTCTTCATATTCCGTATATTTACAGACGGACTGATAAATATCGTCATTTACAGAGACGATAAAAAATCCTTTTTGAGAGCATTGGAAAAGAGTTTGTCGTTTACACGGGGCCTGTATGCATCTTCTTCGGGAGAAATGAATTTCAGATCTTTGTATTCAACATCCAACAATGTGAGTGCGTCGGGTCTTGCGATACCGAATTGGATTTCTTCCAGATTATCCAACGCCCTGTGTACATCGTCCAATGTACGTTTTCCTCTCGCTACGGAATCAACCGCAGCGGAGATTTTTCTGATCATATTCCAAAGGAAATATCTCGAATTGAACGTAAGTTCGATGATTCCGTCATGTTCTTTCACACCGATGGAATCTATCGTTGTTACTGTGGGTTTGTCTTCGTAGACTTTGCAGAATCTGATGAAATCATGCTCCCCGACGAATAATTCCGCACATTTCCTTGCAAGATCGATGTCCAATCCTTCCGCAGGCAGAATGTATCTGTATGACCTTTTATCTGCAAAACGGGGGTTGAAATCTTCGTCCACATAGGCAATTTCACGGTAGTAGATATCCTCGGATACAGAATTCAATGCCCTTAGAAGGATGATTCCGTCTTCGAATTCCGTATTTACAGCGATTACGTTGCCTAACGCATTCACGCCCGCATCCGTTCTGCTTGAAGGTTTGATATCAAACCAATCCGCATCCTTCCCGGGATGGACGGTCATAAGGTCGTCTAAAATGTCCCCTACAACCGTCCTCAGGCCGGGTTGGTACTGCGAACCGCAGAATCCTCCGCCCATATAGGCGATTCTTATCGCAACTCTTCTCATGAACGGAGTTGTTTCATGTGGTCCACTCTTCTCTGGACCAATGCTTTCGTTCCGATGTCGTGGCGTACGAAGATGTGGTCGCATTTCACGAATTTCAATGCGTTTTCACAGTTTCTTTCCGCCTCTTCCATCGTCGGGGCCAATCCT
>CAZDCU010000048.1:0-8278 GCA_964504055.1 uncultured Methanomassiliicoccales archaeon | reverse complement strand
CAGAAGAACTCAAAAATGCAGGTTTTTCTGCAGAAGAACTCAAAAATGCAGACTATTACGAAGAAGCGAAGGAAAGACTCAAGGTAATGAAACTCCGGTTTAACATTTGAGGGGTACAGATGACACTCAAAGTAGGCAAGTATATTCCGCCGATTCCCGCAAAAAGGCTGGCGACATTATAACCGTCTGACATCACAGGGACATAACAGAAGCCACCATTATAATTTATCCCGCTATTCTCCGTTGTCCGTTTTGTACCTGTATAAATAAGGGAATCTCTTTCCCTCAATCATGGATGTCTCTTCAATCAGGCAGGACTTCCCGACCGTCCGTAACGGGAAGGGCGTGTATCTCGACAGTGCGTGTCAGAGTCTGAAACCGGACTGTGTCATAAAGAAAGTCTTGGAATACTACGAGGAATACCCCGCCTGCGGAGGCAGAAGCGTCCACTCCATGGCTACCCGTGTTTCCATGGAAGTCGATGAGACAAGAGAAAAACTCGCATCCTTCTTCGGATGCGACGATCCTTCCGAATTCGTTTTCACGAAAAACACCACCGAGGGTATGAACACCGTCGCCCGCGGTTTCGGTCTGAAGAAAGATGACGTAGTAGTCACATTGGACGTAGAACACAACTCCAACCACGTTCAGTGGCTTGCCATGGAACAGGACATCGGAATCAGGCGCAGATACTGCAGGACATCCGACGACGGTGTATTCGACATCGAATCTTTCAAGAAAGTTATGGGTAAAGACGTAAAACTCGTTTCCATGGGACACATGAGCAACGTCACCGGATGTACAATCCCTATCAAAGAAATCACCGAAATCGCACATGATTACGGCGCAGCCGTAGCCATCGACGGTGCGCAGTCCGCACCCCATATCCCGGTAAATCTCAAAGACGCAGATGTTGATTTCTTCTGTGCTTCGTTACACAAAATGCTCGCACCCACCGGTACGGGTTTCATGTACGGTAAGGAAGAACGTCTCAAAGAACTGAAACCTCTGATTTACGGCGGAGGTATTGTGGGACTTACAACATACGATTCCGTGAAAATCTCACCTGCACCCGAGAAGTTCGAAGCAGGTTTGGAGAACTATTCCGGAATAATCGGAGCCGGTGCGGCTTTGGATTATCTGAAAAACATAGGAATGAAGAACGTAGCGGAACACGAACGTCACCTTCAGAGACTTATTCAGGACGGTATCAGGGATATCGACAACCTTCACGTAATCGGTCCCGAAGATCCCGATAAGAGAGGCGGTGTGTTCTCGTTCAACATCGACGGCCTCAATCCCCACGATATCGCAATGATGTTGGATAACATGGACGGAATAATGATCAGGTCCGGAATGCACTGTGCGCATCCGTTCCTTGTTTCGAGAAAAATCGACGGTACCGCAAGGGCTTCCGTCTACATTTACAACGATGACAGTGACATAAAACGTTTCATCAGTGCTCTGAAGAAGATCGTAGAGACCTTCGTCAGATGACACTGATGACAACTCTGTCATTCATCTTGGTAAGAGAAACAACGTCGTTGTGATTGTATCCGTCTTTATCGCATTCGATGCCGTGGGACGACTGGGAAATAAATTCTTTTTCTCCGTCGGTCAGGATGATTACGTTTCCTCTGAACCTGAGTTCCGATCCGTTGGGAAGAAGATCTTTCATCGCAACGGTCATCTTCTCCACCTCGGAGTCGTAGAATGAATCAACCGTAGATGCGATGTTGTCGGTCTGTTCCTGATATTCGTTATCATCCCTGTCTTCCAACACGGCGGTAACGGGACTCACCAGGGAAGCGAGAAGAAGTATTCCCGCCAATCCCATAACAACACGTGCCAGAGTGAATTCCATCATAAGACCGTCACCTTCATTGCGTATCCGTTTCCGGTTGAGATGCATTTCAGTGTCAGAGTGCAGTGACCTGAGATGATTGTCTCATCCGTAAATCCGACGGTAGGTCTTTCCATGTAAGTTACCGACATTTCGTTTCCCTCATAAAATGCAGAAATTCTGTAAGCGTTCACTCCCTCTCCGCCGATTCTGAGTTCGCATCCTTCCGGGAGCCCTATGTCAAGGGTCCCGGAGGATCCGATACCGGAGTGGTAGACGGATCTGGCACAATCCACGATCCGTCCGCACTCCTGTTCCATTTCGGCGGTCATCATGGTGTCCTTGTTCATGTCCACCGCGCTGCACACGATGGGCATAGAGGCCACCAGGATGACCATTATTATCATCAGCTTCAGAGGTGTTCCCAAGACTCCTTTTCTGTCTCTCCTCAGGCAATGACGATGAGTTTGCATGTCGAATCCTCTCCGTAACCGGGTTTGGATACCTCAATCGTGATGTATGCTGTCGAACCTGTAATCTTCAGTTTCAGTGTATTGCTGTTGAATGTTACTTCTCCGTTGCCGTTGGTAGTTCCGTATGCAGTATTTCCGTTGGATTTTTGTATTCCGTTACCGGAGAGTGTTACTATTGCGCCTTCAAGCGGATTTCCGTCCTGATCTGTGACGTAGACGGTGAAGCCGGTTTTAATTGTCTTGTAGAGGTTGTCGTTTACTGTTTTGCTGCTGTTCCTGTAATAGTTGGAGGATGAACTCTCAACCTCAACGCTGCTGACATCAACCGAGACTTCGCCGATCGAATCCGGTGTGTCGATGTTCCCCATCCATCCGATAATAATCGCGGTTGCGAGTGTTGCGATCAGTATCAAGATCATGAGTTGGAGGGGAAGCCCCTCAATTCCGCCTTCGTTGTCCTTTCTTATGTTCCTGTCGGTGAAAACCGACTTCCTCATTTGAGTCATGAATGGTATGTTGTTTTCCAAGCATATTTGAATAGGACACTACGGTTAGCAGTTAGTGTGTTTATTCGAGAGAAATACTCCTGATTACGGTGTGACGGGCACCCTTCGGAGTGAGTTCGCTCTTCATGACATTAACCGAAGAACAGTGAAAGCTGCAGAATTCTTCGTCTTTGTATTCCGATATCAATTCACGGACATCGGAACCGTCGCGGGATCTCGCCAATGTAACGTGGGGGACAAATTTCTTTTCATCACATCTTAATCCCGCTTTCTTCACCGCTTTTACGGTTCTTTCGGCGTATTCAGATAACTTATTATTGTCATCGATTCCCAACCAGATTACGCGTGCGTGTTTCGCATCGGGAAACGCACCCATTCCTCTGACCGAAGCATCGAATGATTTTGCATCGGAAAATGCGGTTTCCAAAGAAGAACATAATTTGGGAATCTTGGATTCGTCGACATCTCCGAGGAAACATAACGTAACGTGAATCTGTCCCGAAGGTACGGATTTCACGTTTCCCGTTCTGTTTATGATTTCCGATACTGCATTAATTTTATCAGTAATAGGTATCTTAACGGATATGAACGTCCTGACGGTCTGCCCCATAAACGGGAATACCGCCACCGGGATAATAAAACCGACTAATGTTTAGGAGAGGCTAAATATCATCATCGATATGCTCCTGCATTAAGAGGAACAGGAGCAATCCTATGACAGAAGAATGGCCTATAGAGATAGAGAATCTACGCAAAGAGTACGGTGACTTCGTTGCGTTGAACGGTCTCAATCTTAAGATAAAGAAGAACAGTTTCACGGGTCTGCTCGGTCCCAACGGTGCCGGTAAGAGTACGACTCTGAAGATACTCACACACCTGATTAACGCAACATCGGGAAGTGCATTCCTCGACGGTGTCGATGTTACAGTCGATCCGAAGAAAGCTCTCTCAAGAGTCGGTACGGTTATCGAGACTCCCGAATTCTACGGTTATCTCACTCCGAGAGAGACGATGAAGTACGTCGGAGAACTCATCGGAATGCCCCGTGAGAAAATTGTCAATCAGACGGAAGTAATTCTTGAGAAAGTCAAGATGACTCAGTGGGGAGACAAGAAACTGGGTACATTCTCCAAGGGTATGAGGCAGAGAATCGCCATAGGTCAGGCTCTTATGAACGACCCCCGTATCATTATTCTCGATGAACCTACGTCGGGATTGGATCCGAGGGGTATGGCGGAGATGAGAGAAATTCTCAAGAATCTCAGGAATGAATCAAAAGATCTTACAATTGTCATGAGTTCGCACATTCTTCCCGAGGTTCAGGATCTCTGCGACCGTATCGCAATGATCAATCACGGCAATCTCCTCATGGACGGCGATATCAGTAAATTCACATCAATCGCGGGAGCGAGGAACATGATCGTTCAGACCAAAGACGTTCCCACTGACGAATTCATTTCGAAGATTGCTTCTCTCGAATACGTTCACGATGCGGAACGCTTCGGAAACGACGTACAGGTTGTCATCAACGAAGATCTAGAAACAAGACAGAAGCTCTTTGACGATTTATCTTCAATGAACGCCGGAGTGTATTCCATCTATGAGAGCTCGGCACTCGAAGAAACATATCTCAAACTTATCAAGGAGTCGAGATGATGTCACACGTTTACATCGAAAAGGATGATTTCAGACAGTCTCTGATTATCGCAAAGAATGAGATCATCAAGAGTGTAAGAGGAAAGAGATTCCTCGCAGCTGCAATACTCACTGCAATCGTATGGGCATTGATTACGATTGTCCCGTTCTTCACAAGCAGAGGATGGGACGATATGACTCTCGGAGATATGCTTTCGTCGTATCTTCTGTATGCATACATGATGGTGATTCTGATTGTAGGTTTGGTGGGATCTGTTGCTCTTGTGTCCGAATATGAGGAACGTACCGCTCTGATTTTATTCACAAGACCCGTAAAGAAAACGACTATTTTCCTCGGAAAGTTCGTTTCGTCGTTCGTTCTTTCGGCTCTGCTGATGATCGGATACTATGTCGGAGTCATCGTGATGACGCTGATTTACCATCAGACTGTACCGTCGAATCTCTTCTTCTCGTATCTCATGTCGTGCTGTTTCATCGTTGCCGCAACGGGAATTTCATTCATATTCAGCGCAGTGATGAAGAAATCGAGTGTCTGTATCATCTTCACGATATTGGCGATTATGGTTGTTATCCCTATTATTACAAAGATGATGAGCGGAGACACCTGGTACATGCTCACAACTGCAGCGGATTCCATCCTTACGTGTGTTCCCGAGTATGTAGATACATACAACGCAACAGTCAATGATATGTATGTCGCATTGGACAAGATCTATGAAGCAATATCGACTTCGACGGATCCTATGACACGGTCGTATGCACCCTTCATTAAGGAGTTTACTGCAATGATGGGGTCGTTCATGTCACCTATCGCACACCCCGATCTCTTCAAAGAGGCTGCAGTAATGCTTGTCTGGGGAATCGGTGCGTCCGTAGTTGCGTGGATACTGTTCCTCAGGAGAGAATTCTGAAGAAAAAAACCGAAAGGAAAGGGATTTATCCCCTTCCTTTCGGGATAAAATCATATTTTGATTAATTCGTATTTCGAAGAACCCATTCCGATCTTTTCGGCATGGTCTGTCGTGATCTTCCAATCTGTATCAGGATTCGTTCTGAGGAAAATATCTTCAGGCCCTTCTTTGTCTGCGTGCGATCCCGGGATTACCGTCTGCTGATTGACCAAATCGGCACAGGCGACATCGATTGCAACGGGATCCGTAGATGCCAATATTCCCACATTGGGGACAATCGGCAACTCACAGCTTGCACGGCAGTCGCAGTTCGGCGAAACATCGGCAATGATGTTGATGTAGAAGCACGGTTTGTTTAACGTGGCTGCTTTCGCATATTCCGCCATCTTCTTACACATAGCGTCTTTGCTTCCGTAGACGGCATCGATTGCATCGTAATGACATGACGCAATACACAGTCCGCATCCGGTACATTTGTTTTCATCGACGGTTGCTTTCTTGTCTTTCACCGAAATTGCTTCTGCGGCACACATCTTTGTGCATCTTTTACATCCGATGCATTTGTCCTTGTCCACGTGCACCTTTCCGTTTGCGTGCTGTTCCATCTTTCCTCTTCTGGAAGCGCATCCCATGGCGAGATTCTTCAGTGCTCCTCCGATTCCCGCCATTTCATGACATTTGAAGTGACTTATCGTAACAATAACATCCGCATCCGCAATCGAACGTCCGATCTTTGCGTTTTTGACATATTCACCGTTGACAGGAATTTCAACGTCATCGTCGCCTTTCAGACCGTCTCCTATGATGATGTTACATCCTAAAGAAACAGAATTGAATCCGTTTGCCGCAGCGGTATCGAGGTGTTCCAAAGCATTCTTCCTTCTTCCGGCGTAAAGAGTGTTACAGTCGGTAACAAACGGCATTCCGCCGTGTTCTTTCACTATCGAAGCAACGGTTCTCGCATATCCCGGCCTGAGATACGCCATATTTCCGTATTCGCCGAAATGAATCTTGATTGCGGTGAATTTCTTACCGTAATCGATATCTCCGATTCCCGCCTTGATGATAAATTTCTCGAATTTCTCTAAGAAATTGTCTTCTACGTCATGATGGAAATCCGTGAAGTAGACCTTCGAAACTGTCATACTTTATTCATCATAATTATCTGAATAAGAATATTCCGTAAAGTGTGACCTTATTTTCGGAGAATGTAAACGATTCTCCGATTGATTCGATGTATTTTCCCATGTCGATTCCGTATCCGCTTACGGAAGGAACCTGCATTTCGGGATACGGACACGGTTTTTTCTTCTTAACGGAACAATTATCTCCGCAGTATCTGCACGGACCGTCGGCAAATGCCATGGCATCGACACCGTCTTTTCTCATTTCTGTGAGAATGTCCCTGCATTCCGTGCGGAAACCGTCCATCATCTTTTCCATGGCTTCTTTGTTTTTGAAATCGACATTGCGGAATTCACGGATGTAGACATCCGCATATGAGTATCCCTTAATTTTTGAGATACATTCCTCATTGGAACCGCAGTGCGGAGGGCAGGTCCACGATGTATCGTAGTTCTTACACTCGTTTCCTTCGCAGATCTTTCTGAATTTGATTATATCTTCCAAAGTCACATCGGGAACGTGAACATTCGGAATGATTCTGCAGTCTTCGGAATTAACAATATATTCGGAAATCGAGTGTCTGCCTTCGGAAACCATGGAATTACCATCACGGAATGGATGTATAATTTTAACCTGCAGTCAGACGGTTTTTATGATATGTTTAAGTTGAATATCTTTCGGTTTTTCCGATGTAATTTTTTCCACTGTTGTACAAAAAATCCGATTTGATGGCACGATTATGGACTTAACATGACACGAATCGGAAAAGAAAACGATTTCTTTGTACAATTGTACTAACGATATACTTGTGTGTTAAAAACAGTGGGTTTATATCCATTGAGAAAACGTTCACTTTCAGAGGAAGGGCGGTAGGATGAAAAATCAGACAATCGCGATAACCGTGTTCATTGTCGCATTCATCTTGGGTGCCGGTATATTCATAGCGGTACACGAGAACAGCAATAACGATGCGGACGGAGATCTCGCAACCGCAGCGCAGATTATCTCCAGAGTGAACACAGACGGATCGGGAATCTACATGAAGAAAACATACGAGAGTGTATCTTTCTTCGATTCCGAAAACAACCCGATAAAGGAAGCCTGGGAAGGCAAAGTATTCGGAACACCCGGTACCGCATCCATTCAGCACGTGCAGTTACAGAGTCTTGTAACGGGAATGGGATTCAACTTCGTGAAATACGACGGAAATAAATCCTTAGGCAATGTGTATTACATCGACAACGTTACCAATGCAGATGCTGCAACGGGAACCGTAGCCGCACAGTTGGACGGAGGAATCCTCTGGGAACCTCAGTACAGTAAGATTATCGCGAGCGATTCATACTACGGACTCAAAACAACAAACGAATTATTCCCGGGTCACACTTGCTGCATTATCGCAGGAAGCGAGAATTTCCTGAAAAACAACAGCGACACGGTTGTTGCATTCCTCGCAGGTTACAACAAAGGAGTCAAGTGGGTAAACAACGCCCTTGCCGACAAGACTTCCGACGAATACAATAAACTCATTGAAATCTGCAGGAACCACACTTCCGGTCTGACGGACGATGTAATCAAAGATGCATTATCTATAGTGAAATACGTTTCAGCAGATGATGCAACAGGTTCCCTCAGTAAGCTGAAGACAGATGTCGCAAGCCTTGAGGAGAGTCTCAAAGCAGGCGGAAACATCACCAAAGACATCAAATCTTACGGATTCAGCGATTCAACCGAATTTGCGAATACATTCGTTAATGACACATA
>CAZDCU010000047.1:0-8640 GCA_964504055.1 uncultured Methanomassiliicoccales archaeon | reverse complement strand
TGTTCGGGTATAGGAGGATACAAGATCTGCACGGTGGCTTTGATTGCGGGATTTGTTTCGCTGATAATTATCGCATCTTCGGAACCGAAAGACACCGTATGGGCCGTAAAACGCGTGGATTGGCACGTACTGCTGTTCTTCATCGGATTGTTTATTCTCATCGGAGGAGCGTCGAAGAGCGGATTGATTTCCGAAATTGCATCGATATTCCCCGGATTCCGCGAAGGAGATACATTATCGGTTACCTCATTATCGGTATTCACCGTCGTTTTGAGTAACATTGTAAGCAATGTACCCGCTGTAATGCTCATTACCGAGATGATTTCTCAGCCTACCGTGATGCTGTTCATCGCACTCGCTGCATCTTCGACATTGGCAGGAAACACAACGTTAATCGGTTCCGTTGCGAACATTATCGTTGCGGAGAAATCCGAGCATTACGGCATAAGAATAGATTTCTTCAGATTTATGGCCGTAGGTGTCACTGTAACAGTTGTGACGGTAATCGCCATGATACTGATGATTGACGTAATGTTCTGAAGATTCACCAATCGTCTTCGATTCTGGGAACTTCGTCGCAGAAGATGACATCTTTTCTCTTTTCGATACATCTTACGCGGAAATCCTCTCTTTTTTCTTCGGACATTTCGTCGTTGTTGATGTAGATGTCAATGATGTCATGGTATGCGTGCTTATGCCAACAGTCTTTTTTCGGACTGTCGTCCACAGCCTTTCTGATATCCATGCCGTGGACTACGCTCATGATCTTGAATCCCTCTCCCGCCTCTGTAATAATCAATGCAATCGCGGGGATCTGGGGTAATTCGTCCTTACCCAAGACGTAAGGACCTTCGAAACTGAGATTGTCTATCCGGATGGTCTGCATAAACGTATAACGTACTGGCCGTACTTAACAGAGAAGTATCCCGAAAGATATCATCCGACTATCTTGTAACCCTGATCGTCCCTTTCGCAGTCGTATTTGATGTGTCTGTCGTCGAGAATCTGAAGAATACTCTTGACATGAAGTCCCACACCGACGTTCAGGAACTGATTCTCGATTACCTTTTCACCGTTCGGACCGACTGCTACGGGAGAGAAACCGAGAGGCATATGCATTGTGCGGACCTGCATACCGGCAATGAAACCGTTTCTGTCGAAAATAGGGCCTCCGGACTGTCCTTTCATTCCGGGAGTGGAGGTTTCGATGTACAGTTTGTCGTAATTTCCGGCTTTGCTCTTTCCGTTGTAGATGTTACGTGTGTGGATTCCGTCGTTCGGGAAGAATGCCATAGGGAGTACTCCCTTTCTTATGCAGAAAGTACCGTTGCTTTCGTTGAAATCCGTCGTACTGTCGGTGAACGGGAATCCGATACGGCAGAGACTTGTTCCCGGACGGATTGTATCCGGATCTTTGAATACGGGATATTCGGAAATCATCTGAGGTTTGAATCCCTCAAGACGTCCGACAGCGATATCGATCTCGCTGTCGATGTATCCTTCCACGAGATTGACACGGTCCCATCCCCACCAGAACGAATGATGGGTGAACCATTTCGGATCTTTCGGTTCATTTCCGCCGTTCTTATCGATTTCATCGATTTTCTTCTTATCCTGCTGGAATTTGATGAACTGCGAGAAAAGATGTCCTGCGGTGATGATCCAACCGTCTCTGTTGATTACGATGAATGCACCGCATCCCGATTGGGTTGTACCGTCTACACAGCGTGTGGATACAATAACGGGTCTTGTGAATCTCATTGCCTTTTCACACGCATCGGCGAACATAGCCGTGAATGGATGAATGAGTATTTACCGTAACCGACGGAAACGGATGATTTGAGGTGAAAACGCTATCAATCGGCGACCTCCTCTTCTTCATTTATATACTATGTTATTCTCTGAATGAATTGATAAGATGGGTGCACCGGGCGATACGTACGAAAGGGAACTGAAATTCTTACTTTCGGGAGACAAGAAGATCATCGACAGGATGGTAAAGACCTGCGATGACGACGAAGAGAGGGGATACCGTACGATACAGAATTCTCCTTTTGTCGTTATCAGAGCGGCAGGTTCGCTGGGAGTGGATTTAGTCGCTCTCAGATGGGATTTTTCGTTTCCGATCGAAGTGAAAAGTTCCTGCGAGAAGACAATGCATTTCAGCAGAAGTCAGAGACTTACCGAACAGGCGGAAACCATGATGGAAAACTGCCTGAAATCCCATGTCATCCCTATCTATGCAATGCGTCTGAAGAATTACCGCGGAGATCCGTGGAGGATATTCGCACTGCCTGTCGAAGAAGAGCTCAGGGGAAGTATGGGTCTTCTTCAGAGAAGGATTCCCAAGATCGATGTAAACGCCAACGGAAATTACATCATGAGATGGGATGACGGAATGAAACTCAGTGAATTTATTTCGTACATCACCCAATACTGACTGTGTTTCCCCAGACCGACGGCGTAAATATCTTATGCAAGGGAGTATCAGGTCTTTACAGAGAGAGGAGGCTTGCCGTACGGCTGAAGAGACTTTCAACAGCTCAATGATGAATAAAGTTTCGTGGTTTGCGAAGTCATTCGGAAGAATGCTTGACTGTGTATTCTATTCGAACGGCGAAGTCTGCATGACATGGGGAATATCCCGTTTCAAAAGTAAAAACGGGAGAACCTTCAGATATCCTGTCGTCAGTGTCAGAGACAACACTGAGGATGACTGTGACGATACGCATCTTTACGTAAGATTCATTATCTGCGGTAAAACCGTCGATTTTTACACTTATTACGACAGACCAGAGAAGGTGTGGTTTGTGGATTCCGTCTGTATCGACGGCGAAGAAGACGAAGAACTGATGTCGGAAATGGAATTTCAGTACGGTCTTTCATACAGAAATCTTGAGAATCTGGTGGAATCGATCAAATCGACTGTCGATTGGATTGATACCGAATTCAGAAAGAAGATTTCCGCAGAATCATACGAATCCGAAGAATGATTCTGAAAATGTGAGGCGGTCGTCAGTACTCATAGGGCTCATCACTGAATCAGCCTGAAATTATCTTCATCCGACACTTTCCTCATCAAGCAAACTGTGAACGTTGCTATAATCATTCGCTTTCGGAAGCGATGGGTATTAACCGTACCGCCGATATCGGATGTCTATGAGCGAAAGAGAGTCCGAAGCGGCAAAGAGATTCAACTGTTCAGTCAGGGAGAGGGCGATATTCGAATCCGGTATCAAACTCGCAACGGTATACCATCAATTCGTCGGCACTCCCGTCAATCTCAATTCTGTGAAAACTCTTGAAAAATCAATCGAGGAAGCGATCTGCGTTCAGCCTTATGTCACTGAGACAAAAATCGAGATCGACAAATCAAGATTCGTAAAAGGCGACATCTACAGCTATCTTTCACTCACAGGCGATATGATTTCCGCGGAAGTTACGATTGTTATAGACAATGTCACGGTAAAAGCGGTAATGAGATACGATAACGAGCTGAAATATCCGCTTATGTACGTATCCGATGTAGAAGAAGGGGCATAAAAGCCCCCTGAAAAATTTTAGCATTCAAGGCATTTCAGCGTGTTGTTGACGTACGCTTTGATTTCTTCGGGAGTCTTTCCCTCGGCGACCTGCTTGAGGACACTCAGCATCCCGTCGGCGTATTCGACCTCACTGTTGCCTTTCTTCTTCATCTTCTCGACGATCTCAATCTCTTCGGCTATGTTGAGCATTTTTTTCACCGAATGAGTCATAATCAATGAATACATAACCTTATCCCGAAAATGAGGCTCCGGTGACATTGCCGTATCTGAAAAATACGGAAAAACCGAGCCACTCTTTTAATACGCGTATGCCTATCACCCTTTGTTACGCTTAGGGATGTACTATGATTTCAGACATCAAAATCGGAATTACCGGTCTGCCGGGAGCCGGAAAAACAACGGCTCTGCTCAGTGTAATCGAGATGCTAAAGAAAGATGATCTGAAGATCGGAGGCATGATCAACGAACCTATCATGGACGGAAGATACCGTGTCGGTTTTACGACAAAGAACTTCATGACAGGTGAGATCGAAACTTTTGCTTCCACATCCATTGAGAGTAAAATTATGGTCGGTAAGATCGGTGTTGACATTTCCAAACTGGAAACAGTCGGTGTCAATGCAATCAAACAGGCCTGTGAGGAATGCGATATCGTTATTATCGACGAAGTCGGAAAGGTCGAAGTCGAAAGCGAGTTGTTCTGTCAGGTTGTGAAAGATGCTCTCGATGTCGACAAGCCTATGATTCTCACACTTCACAAGAAATCCAGGAATCCGCTTCTTCAGGACATCAGGAGGAGGGACGACGTGAGGATTCTCGAAGTCACTCCTACAAACCGTGCATTGCTCCCGCATAAGATTGTCCGTCTTATGAACGGAGAGAATGTCTGATGCGTTCCGTAGAGATTACGGAAGGGCCTACAAGGCTCATAGTTCCCGAAGATCATTCCGCAGGCGGACCCGGTAAGATTAACGGTTCCGTGTTTTTCAATGAGCAGATGGCCTTCAACAGGGACATCAGCGTTATGTTCTTACGTGCATTGGATAAGGAAATGTCAGTAGTCGATGCGATGACTGCGACAGGTTCAAGAGCTGTAAGGATTGCAAACGAAGCTCCCAAGACACGTGTTACCGCCAATGATATCGATTCTTCCGCGATACCGTATATTGAGAAGAATATTGAAATCAATAATCTTTCAAACTGCGTTCCGTCGAACAGGAATCTTCATTCTTTGCTTGCGGAGCATGTTTTCGATTACGTTGACATAGATCCGTTCGGTTCTCCCATGCCTTTTCTTCACTCTTCGATTCAGGGAGTGAGAAGACACGGTTATCTTGCTATTACTGCGACGGATGCAGCTCCTCTTGCAGGTGCACACCGTGCGAAATGCGAGAGAAGATACCAGGTACGTCCTCTGAGAGGCGTAATGTGTCATGAAGCCGGATTGAGGATTCTCATCGGCACAATGGCAAGAGAGATGGCCAAATTCGACAAAGGACTGAAACCCATGCTCTCATTCTCCGCGGATCATTACTTCAGAACGTATCTTCAGGTGATGGACGGTGCAAACAACGCGGATGAAGCACTGAAGAATTTGGTCTACATTGCATTCGATCCGAAAACATTGGAAAGATCGTTTTCTTATGAGCCTGATAAAGAACATATTTACGGCCCGTTCTGGGGAGGAAAACTCTTCGACAAAGAACATCTGAACAGGATGGATGCTCACGATACATGTAAAGAGAAAAAATGTACGAAATATCTCGATTTATGGAGAGAAGAAATCGATGATATTCCTCTTCTTTACGATATGAGTGAATTATCGTCATTTTTGAAAGTTACTACGCCCCGTTTCGATACGTTCATCGAGCGTATGAACGAATACGGAAGAACGTCTAAGACTCACATGTCTCCGACTGCTTTCAAGACGGAATTATCTTTCAAAGAAATCTGCGACGTTTACAGAGAGGTTTCCGGTGAGACCTTATGAGAAAATTCGATCTCATCGTATTCGACATGGACGGCACATTATGCGATTCATGGCCGTCGATGCTTTACTGTTACCGTGAAACTCTCAAAAAATACGGTAATGCAGATATGCCCGACGAAGAGTTTTGGTCGTATTTTGTTGGGTATTTACCGGAAAATCTCAAATTAATGTTACATACGGATGATGACGAATTAATCGACGAAGCCGTGAGATACTTCAGAAAAGCGTACGAGGATAAAGGACATGCAATGAGCGGTCCTTTCTTACCTGCAGTCGAGGCGGTAAAAGAACTTGATTCCGAAGGCTATAAAATCGGATTGGCGACGATGACTCTTGAGAAGTACGCCGTAAACACATTACGTGAAATCGGTATCGAACAGTGTTTCGATGTCATACGCGGTTCTTCGGAGACGGAAAACCGTTCCAAATCCGATATGATCAACATGTGCATGAAGGAAACGGGAATCCCTCCGGAACGTACACTTATGGTAGGCGACGGGTTCAATGATTTGGAAGCCGCAAAGAAATCCGGCGTAAGTTTTCTCACAGCTGCATACGGTTTCGGCATAACAGTTGACAACTGTAAAGAGTACGGATACAGGTATGTCGATAAGCCCGAAGGACTTCTGAATGCTATCAGAAATTATGATTGAGTAACCGATTTATAGGGCCGTCACTTACGTTTTTACTATGCCGACACTTGCTATTATCGGGGCCCAATGGGGCGATGAAGGCAAAGGGAAGATTACAGACTATCTCGCCGAGAATGCGGACGCAGTTGTCCGTTTCCAGGGCGGAAACAACGCAGGACACACCATCGTAATCGGTGACAATGTGTTCAAACTCCACCTCCTCCCTTCGGGAATCCTCAGGAAAGGCAAGTTGGCGATTATCGGTAACGGTGTCGTCGTAAACATGGAGGACATGGCCGAAGAGATGAAACAGATTACGGATGCAGGATTATCCGTAGACGGTCTGAGAATCTCCGACAGAGCACACCTCATTCAGAATTATCACAAGAAGCTTGACGGTGCCGAAGAAATCTACAGAGGAAAGAACTCTGTGGGAACAACCAAAAAAGGTATCGGTCCTGCGTATCAGGACAAGATTGCAAGATACGGATTCAGGGCAGGAGATATTCTTGAGCCCGATCTCGTGAAAGAGAAAGCCGATTTCGTTCTTCCCATGAAGCAGGATATTCTCAAACTGATGCATGCTGACGAATGTCACTGCACCACAGAGAAATTCAGTGACAAGTTTGCAAAATGGAACGAGATGTTCGGAAAATATGTCTGCGATACGTCTGTTCTTATCAACGATATGATCGATGAGGGAAAGAACATCCTCTTCGAGGGTGCACAGGGTGCGATGTTGGATATCGACCACGGAACATACCCGTACGTTACATCTTCATCAACCGTAGGCGGAGGAATCTGTTCCGGAGCGGGAGTTGCGCCTAACAGAATCAACGGTGTTGTAGGATGCCTGAAAGCATATACGACACGTGTCGGAGAAGGTCCTTTCGTTACCGAACTGAAAGGTGAGGAAGAACTCGAACTCCAGAAGAAGGGAGGAGAGTTCGGAGTTACCACAGGAAGAGGAAGAAGATGCGGTTGGTTGGATCTCGTTGTTGCGGAACACGCAGCGAGACTGTGCGGATTCAACCACTGGGCTATCACAAAGCTTGATGTTCTCAACGATTACAAGACAATCCGTGTGTGTACCGGTTATGAAGTAGACGGCGAAGTTCTGAAGCACTTCCCCGCATCTTTGGCAAAATTGGAGAGGGCGGTTCCTGTTTACGAAGAATTCGACGGATGGGAGTCCTGGGATGATTCCGAGAGCATCATCAAGGGCGGTTACGATGCACTTCCGAAGAACATGAAGACTTACATCGAGTTCATCGAGAAGTACACGAAGATCCCCGCATCTATCATTTCGATAGGTCCGAAGAGATCCGAAACCATCGACAGATTCGGTAAATGGTTCTGAAACCTGAATAAAAATGAATTATAATCGGGCTAACGCCCGATTATAATCAGAGTTTTGCTTTGATGTATGCCGCTTTGTCTCTGTCAAGAGGGATGGTGGCATCGATTCCGACTTTACACGTAACGCTGTCGTCGGCACTGGGGTCCAATGAGGAACCTTTTGAATTAGGTACAGTGATAAGCCTTGTTGCCTGGAATCTTGTCGCAACAGCCCATTCAACCTGTTTGTCATCGAAGATATCCACGTCATCGTCTACGACGATAACATTCTTCATCGACTTGTGACCGTCCAACGCAGCCAATGCGGCGACTCTTCCGTCATCTTCGTTGACTTTCTTTATCGAAACGACACCGTTTAACCAGCAGCATCCGCCTTCCGTAAGACGTACATCTTTGATTCCGGGAACTTTGTTTCTCACGGAGATATACATCATCGGTTCTCTCGGAAGTCCCATGAACAGGTAGTGTTCGTTACCCCCGGGGAGAATGAAGTGGAAGTAAGGATCTTTGTTTGCCCAGATCTTTTCCACTTTGATAATCGGCTGCATTCTTACGTAGTCGTAAGTTCCCGTGATATCCACAAACGGCCCTTCTTCCGTTTCATCAAACGTAATCTTTGCTTCGAAGACGTAATCGCATTCCGAGGGAATGATCAGTCCGTTGTCCGTTTTACCGACTTTAAGCGGTGAACCGGAAGTCTTCTTACAGAGTGACGATGCAATTGTAAGCTCATCTGTCTCATACGCAGTGGATGTAGCGGCCGCAAGGAGTACCTCAGGCCTTGCACCGATACAGATTGCGATCTTCAGTTCTTCGCCCTTTTCTTTGGCTTCGTTGTACATCCTGTAGAGATGTCTGGGAACAAGTCTGACGGCAATCCTGTCCTTGTCCATAATCATCATCCTGTGGAAAGAAACGTTCTTCTTTCCGTTGTATTCGGAGATGATTATTCCCGATGAGATGTAACGTCCTCCGTCTTCGGGGAAGTATCTGCAGATGGGAAGAGACATGAGATCGGTAGGAAGTGTCTGATACCTGAATTCTGGATTATCTACGAGTTCGGTATCGCAGGGATTGTCTACGGCATGAATCAGCGACGTAACAATCTCGCTCT
>CAZDCU010000046.1:0-8805 GCA_964504055.1 uncultured Methanomassiliicoccales archaeon | reverse complement strand
GTTACTATGATGCCGTCCATTTCAATCACCGTGAAAAAGATACAGGGTTGTTTTCACAACCCTGTCAGTTCACTCCCCGGCCTCATAGTCGTATCCCATCGATGAGGATGCGAAACCGAGTTTCTTTCCCGCCCTGTCAAGGATTGTGATTTCCAGGATTCCGTTGGTATCCAATGTGAGTTCTACCCACATGCAGAATCCTCTTGCCCTTCCGAGATACTCAGGAGGCACCTGTACGGTTACGTGAAGTCCGTTCTGTACTTCTCCGTTGCCGAAGTCCGCCCACTCTCCTTCCGGACCGTCTCCTCTCCTGGATTTGGATTCGTAGATATCAAAGGCCACGTTGGTCTGATCATCCCTCATCGGAATGAATGATTCTTCAGACCTTGCCCTGATTACTCCGGTTTCATCGAAGGGAGTGTCTCTGAAGATCATGTTGTATATCCTCGACCTTTCTCCATTGTAGAAGGATTCGAATCCGTAGGTTACTGTCGTTGAATCGATGACTTTAGGCCCGCGGCCGGACTTTCCTGCAGATGAATTGATTTTTGAGAAGACTGCGGCGCCCTTTGCAATGGCTTTCGACGGTTCGTATATGAGAATAGAATCCTCATCGAAGTTTCTGAATGCTCTGACAATGCCTTCCCTGATCTGAGGCATGTTGCAGCTTCCGCCGACAAGAACAATCTTGTCGATACCTGTAAGGCCCTCATTGAAGGACTCGAGTGTGGAGTTAATCACCCCAATCGAACGATCCATCAGGTGTTTGGTTGCATCTTCGAATTCCCTGCGGCTGAAGCGTGTGAACTTATCTTCACCGTTCTGTGTAAAGAAGATCATCGAATCACTTGAATTCGTGAGATCGATCTTCAATTTGGTTACGGATCTTGTGAAGGCAGCCTTCTCATCCTCCGAATGGAATTCCCTGACACCGGTCTTCTTCATGACTGCCTCAGCCAAAGCCTGATCCCAATCATTACCTCCGAGATTGAGATCCCCGTCCTTTGCAAGAATTTCATATGTCATCGCACGCGGATCGTGCTTCATAATTGTGACATCGAGTGTTCCACCGCCGAGATCGAAGACCATAATCTTCTGTTCCTTGTCATAGTGCTGACGGACATCTTCTCCGTAGAGATATGATATCGCGGCAGATACAGGCTCCTGAAGGATTCTTACGTGTTCCTTACCGAGATTAGTAATCCTCATCACAGCCTCCTGGATGAATCTGTTGTAATCTGTGGCCATCATCTGACCCTGAGCGATACCGACAGGTGCGGTTATCGTGATTTCTTCGATTTCGGTGTTTTTGAATTCACCGCTCTTGACGGCCCCCTTTTTTACCTCGGATATGAGGTATGCGAGGAATTTTTCGATAACTTCCTTTACGGAATATTCTCTTCCTCCGCTGACGACCGTCTTATCCATGTTGTCGAAGTTTTCCCTGACGATCCTCTTCATGTTCCTTATGATGTCCTCCTCGTGCCTGAACGCCTCTCCGGTGAGACATTCCTCGCCGTAGAGTTCTTTGTTCTGACTCTTCGAGTACATGAAGAGTGTGGGTATGCCGACGCCGGTCGTATCTTTGACACAGGTCGTTACGGGGATGAGACCGTTCATAATGGCTACAGATGAAAAACAAGTTCCGAAATCTATTCCGACTATCATTTCATTGACCTCCGTTCTTTACAATTACCTTCACCCCCTATACACTAATCAAAAATTGTTTATACAATCAAAAAAATATTGTTACTATGCACATACATATCGCAACAGTAGGTACAAATGAAGTGCCGGTTACCAGAGTACTCAACAAAGTAAGTGCAATCGATAAACTGTATCTTCTGTACGGTGCCAATGACAGTATGACTCCGTCTGTAGAAAACGGAAACCGCCCCGCTCCCAAAGGTAATTCTGTCAATTGTATAACTGAAACAAAAAATGCTGTTGCTAAAAGAGAAAAATCTCCCGGAGAATGGGATACGCCTAGTGAAACTGCCGATGCTATTGAAAAAAACTATGAATCTTCAATCCCGGAAATAAGAAAAATAAAGGTTCCTGCGCAGAATTTCAATAAGATTGTCGAATCAATCTACGACATATATGATGAAGAATCCAAGAAGGGTGTGAAATTCTCAATCAATATCACCGGAGGCAGGAAAGTGATGACTGCTGCCGCAGTGTACAGCTCATACTATACACATGCCACTCTCTACTATGCAGGGACTGAAGGCAACACGGAAGACGAAAAAATAATCACAATAGATCCTGTCGGTTCTGTGGACATGTCAAAACTCAAACCGAAGACGAAGGCTATTCTGAAGTATATCTATGATACAAAACAAATCAGGAAAGAAACCGGGCCTCTGACGACTACTTCGATTGTAGAATATTCCAGGAGCAATGATGTAAAAGTCATTGGCGGAAAAGATGCAAGTATGCAGAATATCAGCTATCAGCTCAAAGTCCTCAGAGGATATGGCCTAATCGATTATGAAGATGTAGACGGTGATGAGCGTAAGAAAAGTATTGTAATGACTGAAGGCGGGTGTGTTCTGGCCTCCAGACTTTGAACATATTATCATCATAGCAGAATTAGATTGGACAACCTCTATCCTGATAATTCTAAATACTATCTCCCTACTAAACAACCTATCCGCAGGAGAAAGCCCCGATGAAGACAGGATTCGATAACGATCTCTACCTGAAAACACAGTCAGAACACATCAAAGAACGTATCGAGAAATTCGGCGGTAAACTCTACCTCGAATTCGGCGGCAAATTATTCGACGATTACCATGCATCGAGAGTATTACCGGGATTCCACCCCGACAGTAAAATCTCCATGCTCATGCAGCTGAAAGATCAGGCCGAAGCCATCGTCTGCATCAACTCCAATGACATTGAAAAGAACAAAATCCGCGGAGATCTCGGAATTACGTACGATCTCGAAGTCATGAGGTTAATCGACTCCTTCGAAAACCGCGGGATAAAAGTCTGCGGTGTGGTCATGACAATGTACGCCGAACAGCGTGCTGCGAAAATCTTCGAACAGAGATTGACCGACCAAGGAATGAACGTCTACCACCACTACGAGATCGAAGGATATCCCGCAAACATACCTCTGATTGTAAGCGAAAAAGGCTACGGCAGAAACGAATTCGTGAAAACCGAAAAACCTTTAGTTGTCGTAACCGCACCCGGCCCCGGCAGCGGAAAGATGGCTGTCTGTTTATCACAGTTGTATCACGAAAACAAAAACGGCACCAAAGCGGGATACGCAAAATTCGAGACATTCCCTATCTGGAACTTACCGTTAATGCATCCTGTCAACATCGCATACGAAGCGGCCACCGCCGATCTCAACGACAAAAACATGATTGACCCGTTCCACCTGGCCGCTTACGGAAAAACTACGGTAAACTACAACAGAGATATCGAAGTATTTCCTGTTCTCAACGAAATGCTCGGACAGATTATGGGCATTTCTCCGTACAAATCACCCACAGATATGGGTGTGAACATGGCCGGAAACTGTATCGTAGATGACGAAGCGGTACAGAAAGCCGCAAAAGAAGAGATCATACGCCGTTATTTCAACGCCCTGCGCCAGAGGAAACAGGGTAACGGAAACGACAGGATAGTCACCAAGATCGATCTTCTGATGAAACAGCTTGAGATCAAAGAAGACGACCGCAAAGTCGTCGCAGCCGTGAGGAAGAAAGCCGAATCGGTGAAAGTACCTGTAGCCGCCGCAGAGTTGGAAGACGGAACGGTTGTCACCGGCAAAGCCGGTGACCTGTTGGGTGCTTCGCCTGCGATGATTCTCAACGCGCTCAAAGTAATCGCAGGAATTCCGGATAACGTACATCTGATAGCGCCTGAGTTCGTGGAACCCGTTCAGAATCTCAAGAAAATCATGGGCGAGAAGAATGTCACTCTCACGATCAACGACGTTCTTATCGCTCTTTCGATTTACGCCGGAAAGGACGAGAACGCCAAAAGAGCGCTGGAACAGCTGCCTAAACTGAAAGGGTGCGAAGTACATCTTTCCATCATTCCGAACGGTGTCAACGAAGCGACATACAGGAAACTGGGCGTAAACTTAACATGCGAACCCAAGTACGAAACATCCTGTATGTATCACAGGAACTGAATTCCCGTCCTCCCGAAGGGAGGACGGGGGTCATCCCTCACGGGATGACCCACTTACTTTTCCTGTTCGTACCTCTGTTCTCCACCATATTGCGGGCTTTCAGCGAAGTCACGATTTTCTTCACCTTCGACAGAGACAGACCTGTGGAATCCGCAATATCCGAGAGTTTTGCGGCGTCATCCTTTATCATATACCCGATAACCGTTTTTTCATCATGAGCCGTACATCGAATACGTCTGTATCCTGCAATCTTATCAGCACACGGCGCGGTGTAAACCCGTATTTCAGTGTTACTTTCACTCCGCCGTCCGTGATATGAAATGCTTCTCTTCCGTATGAACTCACAATCTTCGGCACACCGTGTCCGCTCTGCTCGATTTTATTCAGTTTGGCGAATATGTTAAACAATCCGGAATTCACGGGACGGCTGTCGCCTGTAAAGAAATCTTCACTCGACAGCGGAAACGGAATTCTTCCGTAGGATACAATCTCGATTCTGTCATCGAATACCAATACAGACGGAGGTGTGTAGGATCTCCACGCATTATGCACACAGGCATCGACCCATGCCTCTCTGAATGCACCGAAATCGAACAGACTGTTCTCAGTCCTCTCCAATGTATCGGTATTCACTCTGACCTCAACCATGTTGAATACATAATCCGAAATCAACTCCATGGATTTCAGCAGACAGCAGTTTCCGAAATCTTTTCTCTCATTTACTGCGGACCTGTCGGTACCTTTGAATTCGATAATCTGCATCGGAAACGAATTCTGGTCCGACAGCAGATATGCATTCAGATTGTATTTTCCGAAACTGTCCAACAGTCCGATGCTTCTGAGATATTTCTTATCATCATTAGGCCTGTGTCCGTGTGCAGACAGCATTCCGAACAGATGTCTGAATGTCAGATCCTGTCTGTCCGATACGATATCCCTCGGTACATCGGGGCATTTGGAAAGTACAATCTTTGATATTGTATCCGGATCGGCGGTTTCATCGGATGTGCCGTTGCGGATGAAGTATCTTTCCTTCCAGGAATATGGAGTATCGTAACCTGTCACTTCGGCCGAAACATATGTCTTTGAACCGAAGGTTTTCATGACTTTGATTTTAGGTACGACATACGGCTGTATGTCGGTACATACAGCCGTGTGAACCTTCTCCGCTGCGGATTCACTGTCATCGACACAGGCCTCTGAATCATTCACGCCGAAGTATACTGTGCCGCGATGATATCTGTTCAGCATTGCGGAGAGAGATTTCACACCTTCATCCAACTGAGATATATCTTCTTTAAATTCCGCAGTCTCGGTATCGGGAAGCATCTGCAGGCTATTTTTTGTCAGAGGATATAATGATGTCTCAAAATAGTCGCGAACTAGTTCGGAACCGGTTCCGAACCAAACGCGGAATATTCATCCTTTGATTTCCCAATGGCCTGTTTTGCTGGGTCCGATGAAAACTATATCGTTTTCCTTAAGAACACGCTTTATCGTCGAAGGTGACACGTTACACTCTTTGGCAAGCTCTGCCTTTGAAATTCCCGAATTGCCGGCAATAATCTCTTTTATGAAATCCGCAAGACATTTTTGGGGTTCATTTTGGGGTTCATTTTGGGGTTCATTCTGGTACTGAAGCCTTTTTTGGGGTTCACTGCCGAATCCGTCCCTGTCGAAAGGAATCGTTACCGTTATCGTGGATTTTCCGAAATCATACGCCTCAGGCCCGTATTTCCTGACTATTTTCGGAACTCCGTGCCCTGTCTGCTCAACAATGTGACACTGAAGGAAAATCTTCATAAGTTCCTCGTTCACCGGGTGGGTCTTTCCGGAAAGAAAATCTTCTTTGGTCATTCCGTTCGGAATTGTTCCGTAAGAAATGATTTCCAGTCTGTCTTCATACCAATAAACCGCCGGAGGTATTCCGTCGACCCATTTGTTGTGAACCACAGCATTAATCCATGCTTCTCTGAAAGCATCCTCATCAAAGAGTTTCTTCTCCTGCCTTACCATTTTAGATGTGTCTACGTAAGTATCATTCAAAGCAAGACAGTAATCACTGACCTGATCGATTGCGTACAGGAGACATGTGAATCCGTATTCATTCCTCTTAAGATAATCCGATTTGTCCTTTCCTTTGAAAATAGCCACCTTGATAGAATCTGTATTTTCATCGGCCATCAGATCCGCAATGAGATTGTATTTTCCATCAGGCGTTCTGAGATGGAAATTTTCCTCGAATTTTGCTTCATTGAAATGGACATTTCTTGCACCGAGGTAGGTTTTGAATTTGATGAACGTCAGTTCCGTCCTGTTGCACGGAATATCCACCATTTTTCTTTCCGGAAGTGTTATTGTCTCGACAAATCTCTTTGCTATCTGTTCCGGCGTCATTCCCCTGGAAGAAGCGCCGATTCTTTCAAAACAACCTGCGCTGCTCATTCCGTATTTCTTGATATAGAAGAGTCTGTTTCCTTTCCTGACAGACAGTTTGATGATGCTTTTGCCGTCAATGACAGGTGTTTCGACGGTGACAAAATCTCTCGGATTCGGTTCTATCTGATCGGCAACGATATTGGAAACAAAAAGTGATGATTTTTCGATATCAGGAATTCCGGCAACGGTACCGTCATCTCTGACACCGACGTAGATTGTTCCGTCGCATGTGTTGAGGAAAGCCACAATTTCATTGATAATTGTCCCGCTTTTCGGATTCTCTTTCAACTCAGTTTGCTGGTCCTCTTTGAAAATCATGTCTTCTTCACCCCTGTCTTTCTGTTTCCTGAATTATGCAAAGTGATTGTTGTATTCTCTATATTATGGCTGTTTTCATAGTTCATATAATTATGCATATACTGTGTTCAGAAGAATGCGATACGAGTACAGTTTTGAAGCCTTGCTTTAATGTACCAGTCAGCCGTAAAGCCTATCGGCTGCTTCAAAAAATCTTAAAAAATCCATGGCGGACGAGGGGGGATTCGAACCCCCGGCTTACAGCTTAGGAGGCTGTCGCCATATCCAAGCTAGGCCACTCGTCCGTGATTTCAGTGTATAAGAGGGTTAGATAAAAAGGTTTGGAGAAGGGGAGTGAAATCACTCCTCTGCTTTCTCTTTCTTCGCTGCAGACTTCTTCTTTTTCTTGTCTTCAGCTTCCGCTGCGGGCTGTTTGGACCAGACCTCGACGAGCTTGACAGTGTCGACACCGAAGGCTTCCCTCATCTGAGAAACGATCTTGAATTTAATCATGGGCCATTCCTGGCTGAATTTGACAAGATCCGAAAGAATGACTGAAACCTCATTGTCGCCGAACTCGAATGCGAATCCGTCGGATGTTCCGAATGCCATCTCAACGATTGCTTTTGCTTTCTCTTCGTTGTCTTTGATAACCTCTGTTACGGTGAACTCGTACCTGAGATCTTTGCCTGCGAGGGGGTTGTTGAAATCGACCTTTACACGTCCTGCGCCTGCGGACATGATGACTCCTGTCCTGTTTCCGAGCTTGACTTCGAGTCCGGGGTAGGGGTTGATTTCCATCTTGTAGAATTCCCTGATGGGGTAAACTTCGACGAGCTTGGGGTCCCTTGCGCCTGCTGCGTCTTTGGACTCGATTTCAATGTCGACTTCTTTACCGACGGATGCGTTTGCGATTGCTTCGTCGAGTGCTTTGAAGAGCCTTCCGGATCCTACGATGTAGGCCATGGGGGCGTACTTGTATTTCTCGTTGTAGAAGCCTGCTTCCTTTGCTTTGGCTTCGGATGTTGTGTCGTAGAGCCTGTCGATGTCTGCGATGTATGCGTTGTAATCAATGCGGACGATGTCGCCTTTGTTGAATGCCATTATTCTCACCTCACACAGCCTGTCTGCTGTGTTCGGGCGGGAGTATTCTGCATAATGATATAAACATTTGTTTTTTGGAATTATTGTATATAATTTTTACCGTAGGCTGAGGGAAAATATTATAAACCGATTGTACAGAGGCATAATTTCCTGAGGAAAAGGTCAACAACAAAGATTAAAAAGGATACCAGTATACACGGGATTATCAAAGGCCACCTTTGCATAGCCCGGTAGTGCGGCTGACTTGTAATCAGCAGGTCGGGGATTCGAATTCCTCAGGTGGCTCCATTCTTTCTTCAATCTTCATTCGGATTAGAGTTCTCTTTCGATATTGCTTCGGAGCTGATCGGAGATTGCTTTCTGCTTTGTGAGTTTTGTTCGCATTGGTACTGTGCTTTTACGTTTTTTCTTGTCAAATATGTGGCTGAAATATTTATTGACGTAAAATAAGGGATAAATGGAACAAATGAATAATTTATAATAAAATTTTGAAACAATTATAATATTAACTATGTGTTTATGAAACAATTTGCAAATAAGTAAGGGATAAATAAGGGATAAGTAAGGGATAAATAAGGGATAAATAAAAAAAATAGTGACAAATTTCTATCAATCAGCGAATTTTCCAACGTCCAGCTTTATTAGAACCGGTTCTTTCGATTAGACCTTTGTCCCTCAATTTTCTTATCGTCGATTCCATTGTGGAGTGCGCCACTGACAATCTCTTTGCAACTTCTTCAATCGTAGTAAATTCCCCTCTGCGAATCAAATCGAGTACCAGTGATTCACGCTCTGTCAGATTCGTTGCA
>CAZDCU010000045.1:0-9115 GCA_964504055.1 uncultured Methanomassiliicoccales archaeon | reverse complement strand
ACGATTCAATCGAAGCCGGAGGTCACGGTGTATCTATAGGAAGAAACGTCTTCCAGAACAAGAACGTATACGGAATAACAAGAGCCATCTCAAGCATAGTGTTGGACGGCTATTCCGTTGAAGAAGCAGCCAAATTCATTAAGTGATCTGTATGAAGAAACTGATTGTCAGGGCCGACAGGTCCGATGACCGCGAAACAAGAAAGGAATACGTTACAAACGGTCTCGAAGCCGGAATATGCAGATTCATCCTCAGAGAAGGAGACGAATGCTTCGAAGATCTCGGTAAAATGGATGCAGTCTACACACGTAACGGCGAATTTATTGACGGTTCATTCGTTTCGATGAACATAGACGATTCGAAATCCCAATCCGAAGCTATGAACATGGCCGGAAAGAAGAAAGCGGTTATTGTCGAAACATCGGATTGGACCGTTATTCCTCTTGAGAATCTCATCGCGAAATTCGGCGGAAGCGGAACGGAAGTATACGCATCGGCAAAAGACAGTCATGACGCAAAACTCTACCTCACAACCATGGAGAAAGGAGTAGACGGCATCGTAATCGATATCGACAATCCTATGGATTTAACAAAATTCAACGATATGCTCACGGTAAGTCCGAAAGAAGAACTTACTGAAGTTACAGTCGTATCCGTAACACCCGTCGAAATGGGTGACAGGGTATGCATCGACACATGCAGCATGATGTCTCCCGGAGAAGGTATGCTCATAGGCTCATACTCAAACTGTCTCTTTCTTGTACAATCAGAAAGTGAAGACAACGGATACGTCGCAAGCAGACCGTTCAGAGTCAACGCCGGTGCGGTGCATTCATACATCGAAGTACCCGGAAGAGGTACGAGGTACCTCTCCGAACTCAGAAGCGGAGACAGCGTACTGCTCTGTGACGGCAAAGGCGAAACAAGAGTGGCTTCGATCGGAAGATGCAAGATCGAAAAAAGACCTCTTCTTATGGTCACCGCAACAGACGGTTCGAAAGAGTACACAGTAATGCTTCAGAATGCGGAAACAATCAAACTCGTGAAGAAGAACGGTTCCGAATCCGTTACAAAGATCAAAGCGGGAGATAAGATTCTCGCGAAGATCGAAACAGGCGGAAGACACTTCGGAATGTCCGTGGAAGAATCCATCTCGGAGATGTAAATGAGAATCTGCGCAACGTACGGTTCTCAGGTTCCTCTGAAAACGGGAGCGGATATGCATGAAATCCGCACGGATGTCTTCGATGACGTTCCCGTTTCCGGCAGAAATACCGTGCTGACACTCTGCGGAAAAGATATCGATATCATACCGGAAGGTTTCGAAGGTATTGTCGATGTCGGCAGCCGTGATGTAGCAATACCGTACAGGAAAATCAAATCAATCCATGATTTTGATAAAACACCGGATTCGGATGAAATTGTATCTTTACTCTCGGAAGGAGATCAGGAGATTTCCAAAGGTGCATTCATGGCTTCTTCATTCACGGATCTGCATTCGATAATGACTGCATCTGAGAATCTGAAGAGAAAACACGTAATCCTCGGAATGGGAGAAATCGGAAAGATTACGCGTATCAGACAATCCCTCCTCGGTAACGAATTCACATTCGGATACGTCGGAACACCTACCGCACCCGGTCAGCTCAGTGCGGATGAATTGGAGAAATTGGGAGATGACTGTGTAATAACAGGAATCACTGGAAATCCACTTTCACACTCCAAATCCCCTGCAATGCATAACGCAGCGTTCAAAGCCATGGGAATCAACGGAATCTATCTGACATTTGAATCGCCGGATATCGAACATCTCGGAGATGTCATAACAGAATACAACATCCGCGGACTGAACGTTACAATCCCGTACAAACAGAGTGTAATGAATCAGATGGATTCGTTATCCGAGGCGGCAAAACATATCGGAGCCGTAAACACGGTAATCAACGATAACGGAAAACTCACCGGAGACAATACCGATTACGTAGGAATATCATACGCATTCTCAGGGATTGAACTCAAAGGAAAAAATGTACTTATCATGGGTACGGGCGGTGCGGCACGTGCGGCCGCATACACATTCACAAAAGCAGAATGTGATGTATCAGTCTCCGGAAGAACCGAAAATCATGTCAAGACAATCTGTAATGATTTCGGATGCGAAGCATACAAAGGCAGTGCAGGAAAATTCGATATCGTCGTAAACTGCACCCCGATAGGTCTCACCGACGGAGAATATCCTTCAGAAATTGACAATTTACATTCAAAACAAATCATATTCGACATGGTCTACGGCCGCGATACACCGTTGATAACAAAAGCAAAAGAAAAGAAATGCAGACTCATCGACGGCAGCGAAATGCTCATCGGACAGGGTGCGGAGTCATTCCGTCTTTGGTTCGGAAAAGAGCCCGATCACAACGTAATGAAGGAGGCGATCCAATGAAAGGACGCGGAACATCACACGGTGCGGTATCGGTTCTGAATGCAATTCCGTGCGGAATAGGTTCCACAATCGGTGTCGGACTGAAGACGGAAGTAATTTTCTCGGATTCCGACAAAACAGAAGTAAACCTCATCGACAGACCGAATATGAGTCCCGATCTCGTGAAAACATGTATCAGAGATACTCTGAAACAGATAGGACAGGAATCAATGAATTACCACGTTGAAGTAAAAACTCAAATTCCTCCTTCGGTCGGACTGAAAAGTTCGAGTTCTGTCTGCAACGCAACAATCAGTGCAGTCTTAGATGCATTCGGAGAAAAAATGGATCCTGTCGAACTGATAAGACTCGGAGTAAATTGCGCCAGAGAATGCAAAGTCACTATAACAGGATCATTCGACGATGCGTGCGGATGCGCATTGGACGGACTGATTGTTACAGATAATACATGTGATGAGATTATCAGCAGAGATGACATTCCGAAATACGACGTTATAATCTGCGTACCCGATAAATCAACAGTAAAGAGCAAGATCCCGAAAGAAAAATATGCAGAATTTTCCGATATTTACAAAGAAATGCTGCCGAGAATCAGAACAGATTACCTGAAAATACTCACGGAAAACGGAAGACACATGAGTAAAATGATAGGAAATGTTCCAGATTTCATCAATTCCGCATTGGAAGCAGGTGCATTGGCAGCGGGAATCTCAGGCACCGGTCCGTCGATGACAATACTTACCGAAAAAGGAAAAGGAAAAGAGATTGCTGAAAAAATCTCACCGAACTACATACTTACGGAGACGAGATGATGGATATCGTATTCTCGGGAGGAAACGCAAACGGCACAGTATCTCCGCCTGCATCCAAAAGCTACACACACAGAGCGATAATCATGGCTGCACTTTCAGGAGGAAAGTGCGTAATATCCAATCCGTTGGATTCTTTCGATACAAGAGCGACCGCAGATGCCGTAAGATCGATGGGAATTACCGTAAATTGGACTGAAAATCAAATCTGTGTTGAATCAAACGGTATCCACGCACCCGATAAGACAATCGACGTCCTGAATTCCGGCACAACAATGAGGTTGATGACCGGAATATCCGCCCTCTTCGATTCGGAAACAACAATAACAGGCGACGAATCCATCCGCAAAAGACCGATGGGTCCGCTTCTCAATGCTTTGAAAGAATGCGGTGTAAAATGCGAATCGAATGACGGAAAAGCTCCGATTAAAATTACGGGACCTGTCAGAGGCGGAAGAATCGAAATCGACGGAAGTATTTCTTCACAGTTCGTTTCGTCAATGCTGATGATGTCTCCTCTCATAGGAGAACCTACCGACATCATACTGAAAGGAAAGACCGTTTCACAGCCTTACATTGACATCACAGTCTCAATGATGAAGAAATTCGGTATCGAAATCACAAGAACGGATTCCGGATATCACGCAGAACCTCAGAAGTACATACCGTGCGATTTCACGGTTCCGACAGATTTCTCATCCGCAGCCTTCCCTCTCGTAGCGGGAGGATTGTCAGGTAAAGTATCCGTTAAAGGATTGGATATGTCCGACCCGCAGGGAGACAAGAAGATAGTTGACATCCTGAAAATGACGGGATGTACCGTAGACATCGATAACGATGTCGTCACATGTACACGCAACGGACGTCCGAAGGCGTGTGAAATCGACATATCGGATGTTCCGGATCTGTTCCCGATTGTCTCCGTACTCCTCAGCACGGCAGACGGAACAAGCAGATTGTACGGCGCACCGCAGTTACGTTTCAAAGAAAGCGACCGTATCGAATCCGTAGAAAAAATGCTCACAACTCTCGGTGCCGACATTAAAGGAACGGACGACGGATGCATTATAAACGGAGTAAAACGTCTCAGGGGCGGAAGAATCGATCACAAAGGAGACCACAGGCTTATGATGGCGGCATCAATCGCATCATTGGTGTCTGAAAATCCCGTATCGATGGAAGATGACGGATGCTGGAACGTATCCTATCCGGGTTTCATCGAACAGATGCGTTCCCTGGGCATAAGGTGTTAGAATGTACACTGTCGGTAACAAACTGAAAATCAGTCTTTTCGGTAAAAGTCATGCGGACTGCATCGGATGTATCATAGAAGGCCTTCCTATGGGGATGCACATCGATACTGAAAACATCAGAAAATCGATGGATCTCAGGAAACCTTCCGACGGAATAGGCACACCGAGAAAAGAAGAAGATGAAGTGGTTTTCAGCTCAGGCGTAACCGACAATACCGTAACATCGCGTTATGTTTTACTTACGATTCAGAACAAAAACACGAAATCTTCATCATATTCGGGATTCAACGTAACTCCGAGACCGGGACACGCAGACTTACCTGCATTGATAAAATTCAGAGATTTCGATGTATCCGGCGGAGCGCAGTTCTCCGGAAGAATGACCGCCCCTCTCGTTGCCGCAGGTGCAATTGCATCACAGTATCTCAAAACAAAAGGGATTGAGATTGCGGCATACACCAAACAGATTTCAGACATCAAAGACGAGGGAGAACACTCATTCTCCGAAATTTACGGATCAAGAGCATTCAGAACACGTGCGGTTTCCGAAGAATTGGATAAAAAGATGTCACAATGCATTTTATCCGCATCGGAAGACGGAGACAGTGTCGGAGGAGTTGTCGGATGTATCGTAAAAGGACTCCCGATAGGATTCGGAGGAATCTGGTTCGATGCATTGGATGTTACAATAGCAAAAATGATATTTTCCATTCCCGCCGTCAAAGGAGTGGAATTCGGTAAAGGATTCTCGATTGCAGAAATGAAAGGTTCCGAGAGTAATGATCAATACTGCATAAAGGACGGTAAAATTTCCGCATTATCCAACAACATGGGCGGAGTCTGCGGAGGAATGAGCGACGGAATGCCGTTGACATTCAGTGTTGCATTCAAACCCACACCCTCGATATCGAAAGAACAGCATACAGTCAATCTCGATGAGATGAAAAACGATACAATCTCAATCAAAGGAAGACACGATCCCTGTATCGTACCCCGTGCGGTCGCCGTCGTAGAAGCAATGACCGCAATAGCTCTGATGGATCAGGATCTTTCATTCCATTCTGACGAGTGAAAATCTTGTCATATTGTCTTTGCTGTCCTCAACATTCTCTCTGTCGAGATACAGGCCGTAATGCTCACCTGCGTCACGTCTGCAAACTGCCGCACTTCCTTCGGGAAGTTCACCTTTGGAAAGCATTTCCGCAGCATAAGCGGTATCTTCGCATTCGACAAGTTCCGCACCGGGATAGAATTTCCCGAGATTGTTCTTAGACTGATGCAAAGCCTGAATGTGCGACACCAATCTTTTCACTGTGTCTTCTTTATTCTTCTTGAACACACAGTGGTGAATCGGAGACCACATCTCATCGAGTTCTTTGATGCCTCTGACACGTTCCATTGCCTCTTTGGTTTCGATGACAATGCCTGCAAATTTATTCTCGACGGCAAACACGCCGTACTGAACATCTCCCGACATAAGAGCATCGAGAACATTTCTCGCAGTCATAAGAGGGACTAATTCGACATCCCTGAGATCGAATTTTTTTGAGAATATCATTGCCATCTCCTCGCTGTTGGAAAAGGGGATTCCCATGTATCCGATCCTTACTGCCATAGAATCACAACCGCCGTATCGCAACAACGATAAAAACTTTTGAGTGATTTTACGCATAAATCATTGAATAAAACCATCATAACATACGGAACGGATTATCCGAAATAATGAAAAAATCAATGTTTGGCACATCGGAATTTTACTGTTAAGTTATTTATCGTATGTGCGCATTTTACGTAACATGGCCACGGCGATAATCTATACGAGCAAACTCGGCTCCACCAAAAAGGTAGCCGAATTTATCGCATCGAAAATCGGTGCGGAGGCGATTCAGCTTTCGGACACCACGGACCCTTCCAAATACGACAGAATCATCCTTGGTTCCGGAGTGTATGCGGGAAAAGTCTCCAAAAAAATGAGAAATTTCATCGAATCACACAAAGATCAGCTGAAAAACGCAAGCCTCTTCGTCTGCTGTATGTTCGGTGACGAAAAAGGTGCGAAACAGTTGGAAAAGATTTCGGAATCAACCGGTATCGCAGATGCCATCTTCTTCGACAGCCCGAAGGATCAGATTTCAGGCAAGAAGAAAAAACTCGAAGAATATATCGAATCGCTGTGATAATATGAGTATGACAACACTGATTATTGTTGCAATTTATGTCATCATAAACATAATTTCATTCTCAATGTACCTTGCGGACAAACGCAAAGCAGTCAAAGGAGAATGGAGAACCACCGAAAACGCACTGATTCTCTCAGGTCTCTTCGGACCGTTCGGTGCGGTAATCGGAATGCATGTGGCACATCACAAGACCCAGAAGATCAAGTTCAAGCTGAACTACATCTTCCTCGTGCTTCATATCGTGCTGATTGTGTTCCTCATAATTCGCTGAGAATCCCAGCCGTGCAGTTTTCTGACATCGGTTTCCATACCCGGAGTACCGAGGAGAACTACGCGGCTGTCGGCCTTTTCTTTGATTATTTCCTTACCGACAAGACTTCCGAGCTGTGATGAGAATTCTCTGATTTCATCGAATGAAGGCATATTGTTCATCGACAATCTCGTTCTCGAACCTCCGACGAAAACATATCCTTTCGGTTCAATGAGATCGGGATCCGCGATTTTATCCAATTTTGCGTACTCTTCGACCCAACCCATGTTGAGATCTTTGACGAGAGTGTGTCTTATGACCGTTCTCGTATCCAGCGAAGGAAGAAGTTCCAATGTTTTCATCAGTTTCTCCCATCCGTCTTTGATCTTCGGTCTGCAGACTTTCTTATAGATTTCTTCATTCGGAGCTGCAACCGTAATATACAATTGCATCGGAAGTTCATTCAATTCCGCAAGTCTTTCGGGATAGGTACCGTTTGTAACAAGGAACGTAGTCATCTTACGCCTGTGACATTCCTTGATGAATTCGGAAAGGTAAGGATAAGTGATAGGTTCGCCCGCAAGAGAAATCGCAACCTGATTGGGCTCGTTTGCTTCCCTGAACATTTCCTTCGATACTCTCGGATCTCCGTTAAATCCCGAAATAAGCAACCTCTGCTGTGCGATGAGATTGTCAAGCATATCTTTGGGTTCCGCCCAATCCTTCACTTCGAAGTCTTTCTCCTGCACTCTCCAGCAGAACTGGCACATATGCGAACATTCGTTTATTGCAGGAGTCATCTGAAGGCATCTGTGACTGTCGATACCGTAGAAATCGTGTTTGTAGCATGACCTCTGCCTCACCATTGATTCTTTCATCCAATGACAGAGTTTCACGGCGGCATGGTCGTTGTACAGCCTGTATTGCTGTTTAATCAGGAGATTGCGGTAACTTTCGTCCATATTATCCCTCAGAATTCGAACAGACTCTTCTGTCCCTTCTTCGGCTGCGGTTTTTCCTCGGCAGGCGGTGCATCGTTGTGAACGACTGCTTTCGGTTTACCGACTTCTTTCATTGCGGCTGCGGCGGAAACCGCTTCGCTCACCGCAGAAGAATCTACTTTTGCGTTGAGTAGGAATGCAATATCTTCCGCATCGAGATTTGCATCGTTGATAAGAGATGCACAGATCTCGGGATCTCTCTCCATTATGAGTTTCAGAGGAGGAAGTACATCCGAAGATATTCTTCCGGTTGAAGTGTGAAGATGATCCGCAAGTTTCTGACATACGTCCGCTTTCGTCTGACGTACGCCTTTGGATCTTGACATTTTGGTGAGATATGAAGGATTTTTGAACCATTCGTTGCTCTTTTTGTTTGTCATTCTTGCGACACATACTCCGGAAGTCATCATATCCGATGCGTAAGACCACATGCCGTAGTACTGACGTTTGCTTACTCTTCCGAGGAATACATCGGCTCTCGAAAGTTTTCCGTATCCTCTGTAAAGATCTCCGTTATCGGGATACTGACGGGGGAGATTCTCATCGACCCAAAGCATAACCATGCCCGGTTCTTCATCCACGTCACGTGCCATCTGCCTTGCTGCGGTTGCATCCGCATTCCAGAAGATGACTTTCATCAAGTCGTACATATTCTTCTTGACGATACGTCCCGAAAGGTCGTCGGTATCTTCGACGGTAACCTTTGTTTTTCCCAGTGCCAGAGACTCCAAATCCCTTACCGCCGCACGTATGTCTCCGTTGGAATTCTTCGCTATACGGTCGAGGGCTTCGTCGGAAATTTCCACCTTCTCCGAAACGCATATCCTCTTCAGAGCCTTCATTATCGTGTTGACCGGCGGGGTCTTAAACGTAAGCTGTAATGTATCCGTTTTGACTGCAGAAGATTTCCTGCTGAGATTGTAGAAATCGTTTACAATCAGAATAACGGGCTGTTTTGTTGATTTTATGAGTTCCGCAATTGCAGGTATCGCACCGCGGTCTGCGTTTCCGAAGAGACTGTCCGCTTCGTCGAGAACGATGAGTTTTCTTCCTCCGTCCTTCGTACTGAGATATTCTCCCTTATCCGAGAATGTGTTGGAATACGCTCCCCTGAGTGCTACGGACCTTATCGCATCTCCCGTACGCTGATCGGATGCGTTCATCTCAATCAGCCCCCAT
>CAZDCU010000044.1:0-9692 GCA_964504055.1 uncultured Methanomassiliicoccales archaeon | reverse complement strand
GAGGTTGTAATTTGACCGAATACATCAGAGCAAGAGCTCCTCTGAGGATTGGTATTGCCGGGGGCGGCACGGATGTCGATCCGTACGCATCGACCAACGGCGGTTGTGTATTCAATACCACGATCAATAAGTACGCATACTGTACGCTTGTACCGCGTGAGGACGACATTATGAAAGTGAAATCCCGTTATTTCGGCAGGTACAAGACACGTCTCAACCACGGACCGCTGAAATTCGACGGAAATATGGATCTTGCGAAAGCGGTCGCGAACTATTTCGAACTGGAACAGGGATTCACCATTGACATCCACTCGGATGTTCCCTCGGGATCCGGTCTCGGAGGATCGTCTACGATGATTGTTGCCATTATCGCCGCCGTTGCGGAATGGAAAGGCGTGAAAATGACGAATTACGAGATGGCGGAACTTGCGTACAAGCTGGAAAGAGAGGATATCGGACTCAAAGGCGGTAAACAGGATCAGTATGCCGCAGTATTCGGAGGATTCAATCTTATCGATTTCGGAAAAGACGAAGTCAAAGTCAATCCCGTAAAAGTCGACAAACGCGTAATCGACGAACTTCAGTGCCGTTCCGTAATGTGTTTCACGGGAATGTCGAGAGAATCCGCAAAAATTATCGATTCGCAGGTTAAAGCGTACAAAAACAACCAGAACATCGACGCTTTGGATCAGTCCAAAAGGCTCGCAAAAGAAATGTGCGAAACCGTCCGCAAAGGAAAATTAGACGAAGCCGGAGTACTTTTAGACGAATCCTGGCAGTACAAGAAACAGTTTTCCAGCAACGTCACCAACCGTAACATAAATTCACTTTACAATATCGCAAAATCCCAGGGTGCCATCGGAGGCAAAGTTTCCGGTGCCGGAGGCGGGGGCTTCATGTACTTCATCTGTGAGTACGACAAAAAAGCCATCGTAGCCCAGGAACTGAAGAAACACGGTGCCGAGGTCACGGATTTCATGTTCGAACCCAACGGCGTAAAAACATGGAGGTTCGACAATGAGTGATTACATCGAGAATGAACTGAAGAAAAGCTCGGAAACCATAGCAAAAATCAACCCGCTCGAAATAAGAAAAGCTGCGGACATCGTGATTGAGTCTCTCAAAAACGGAGGACAGATCATCTTCATGGGCAACGGCGGTTCGTCTGCCGACGCACAGCACATCGCAGCGGAATTCTCGGGAAAATATCTCTTTGACAGACCTGCAATGGCGGGAGTATGTCTCTCCAACATCGCACCCGTAACCGCAATCGGTAACGATTACTCATACGATCTCGTCTTCAAGAGACAGGTTGAGGCAATCTGCAGGAAAGGAGATGTCGTCGTAGGATTAAGCACATCCGGAAACTCCAAGAACGTTATTCTCGCCATGGAAGCCGCGAAAGAGAGAGGCGCAAAGTGCATCTCATTCACAGGCGACGGCGGAAAGATGAGGGAAATCGCAGACCACGCAGTAGTCATTCCCTCGAAAGAAACACCGCACATTCAGGAAGGTTATCTTGTGGCATGCCACACAATGTGCGGAATCGTAGAGAAAGAAATGTTCGGTCTCTGATTGTAAGAGGGCCTTCAGGCCTTCTTACAGTCGTCACCGCACATAAGTTTGTCATAAACCTTAGCGCAGAGTTTACCCATTCTTCCCATTTGGTGGAAGGTAGAAACGACAACCTTCGGACTTATGTGGGATTCTCCCGCAGCTCTCTTACCGAAGTCGTATTTTATCGTGGAAATCTTGAGATTCCTGGGGCCGTACTTCAGAAGATCCATCAGTACTTTCCATCCTTTTCTCTCGACGTCGTTCCAATGCTCTTTGATTACAGGAACGAAGACGTCGCATCTTCCTGCGTAGAGACCCGACATGACATCCGTGGTGATACTCTTTCTGAGTCTGAAAAGATACAGATCGGCCATGATGTTGAATGCCCATGAACCCGCCCAGCGTTTGAAACCGAGTGCGAATCTGTCGTTCCTTGTACCGACACAGAGATCGCATCCTTCTTCCATCTTGGCGTACATATCGCCCAATGCAGACGGAGGGTGCTGGAAATCACAGTCGATTGTCATGAAATAATCCGTACCGCATTCCACAATACCCTGGAAACAGCTGATGGCAAGTCCTCTGTCCTCGGGATCCCTTGTGACTAATTTTGTCTTGGGGTCGTTGAGTTCTTCAATCAGTTCCTTGGACCTGTCGGTGGAGTTGTCGTCCATGAAGAAGATGTAGAAATCTGGATAAAGTTCCCTGATTGCTTTCGCCATGTTGACGATGTTTTTCTCCTCGTTGTAGGTCGGGATAATGACAGAGCATGTACCTGGCATTCTGTTTACCTTCGGCTGTCTATATTGATACAGTATTATAAGTTTAGGCTGAAAGGAAACATCCGGAATTGCAGATAATCGGCATATTTACTGACTGTGTGCGCCGTTTTTGAATACGATGTATTTGCTGAACACCCAATTCAGGATAATCTCGATAATACTCGTAACAATCTTCGCCCATAATCCATCGATACCGAACATACTCTGATTCAGCCCTATTGCGTACAGTATCGGGAATAACACTACGGCGATAACACCCGTAACAACCCTCGAACCTACGAAAGATCCGAATTCTTTGAGAACGGCGGTCTTTTCCAGAGATTTGGATTCGAAGACATACCACTTGTTTACGACAAATGCAAAAGATACTCCTACGACCCACGACAGGATGTTGGAGAGGTTGATCTCAATACCGGCCCATACGAACAGAGCGTATGCTCCCCAGTTCACTACGGTGGTAAGGCCGCCGAATATGATGTAGAGAGTTACCTCCCTGTATTTTCCGAAGGCGTCGTTGTATAACTTCGACAGGAGCATCTGGTGCGTTGATTGCCGAAATAATATTTAACAGGTCAGCAAAGACGGAGGATACATCCGTCAGAGTATGTTTCCGAACGTTGGGTTTTAATAAGGATAAATATGATTGTGGGGACACATTGCCGGATTATACCGGCATAAATCGAGGAGATAGAAATGTCTGGACTTGACTTCCTTACGATCATAATTCTGGCGTTCGCCGTTGTTATGGTCCTGGCAGGTCTCTTCACCGCCGGATTCGGATGCGGCAGGAGCAGAGTAGCAGGACTGCTTATGCTCGTTGTCGGTATCGTCGTCGGCGTTGCATGGGCCATTCTTGCCGGAAACGGGGACATAATGAAACCTGTCTTCGATGTTGATGTATGGGATGTATTCATGAACGGCTTGATCAACCTGATCGGTATCCTGATCGGTGCACTCGTTGCCGTCGGAATATTCCTCGTTGCAATATTGAAGAGCTAAACAGGAGGCCCGAAAGGGCCTCATCTTAATTTTCAGAATTTTTACGATGTTCTCATAAGAGGAAGAGAACTGTGTTTTTACAAAAATTGAAAAAAATAATTGAGGAAAAGAGTCTCCGAAGAGACTCATTTCCCGTTCAGTTTACGTAGTCGAGCCACGCGTCGTACTCAGGAACCTTTCCGCGTACGATGTCAGCAAACCTTGCACGGATTGCTTTTGCGACGGGACCAATCTCACCGTTTCCGATGGCCCTCTCGTCGACGTATGTGACAGGTGCAACTTCCGCTGCGGTACCGGTCATCCAAACCTCATCTGCAGTCGTAAGTTCAGTCCTGCAGATGTCGGTTTCCTCAACGGTGTAACCCATATCTTTGGCAACGTCGATAATCGAGTTCCTTGTGATTCCCTGAAGGATACTGTTCGAGGGCTTCGGGGTCTGAATCTTTCCGTGCCTGTAGATGAAGATGTTCTCTCCGGTGCACTCTCCGACCAATCCGTTGGAGTTGAGCATAACAGCCTCGGATGCTCCCCTTGTGACTGCTTCCCTCTTTGCGAGACATGATGTTGCGTAGACACCGTTGACTTTCGCTCCTGCGGGTGCGCAGAGATTGTCGGGTCTGTGCCATGAAGAAACAATGATCTTGGCTCCCTTGTCCGCTCCCTTTCCGAGGTACTCTCCCATGTGAACTGCGGTGATTGCCATAGATACGGGAACACCGACAGGGTTGAGTCCGACTTCTTCACCTGAAAGGAAGATACAGGGTTTGACGTAATCCACGTTCTTGTTCTCCCTTACGGTCTGTTTGATGGCTTCCATGATGTCATCGAATCCGTATTCTTTTCCGCCGAAGACGAGGTCCAATCCCATGAATTTGCATCCGTCCATGAGTCTTCTGACGTGGTCTTTGAGCCTGAATACTGCGGGTCCCTTCGGTGTCTGGTAGACACGGATACCCTCGAATACACCGGTTCCGTAGTTAAGTGCGTGTGAGAGGACGTGAACCTTTGCGTCCGCCCAGTTGACCATCTTGCCGTCAAGCCAAATCTTGTCTGTCTTGTCCATTTCGCATCAACTTCCGTTCAGCACATCGTGCTCTGTAAAGCGAATTTTAGTAGTCATATATATGTTCTGTCCGCGTACGGCGGTTCAGTTGTCTACTATTTCATTCACTGCGTCGACGAATGTATGCTCCGAATCGACCTTAATCGATGTTACATTGATGTTGTGTCCGAACTCGATGTCCTTATCCGAATCTCCGACCATGTATGATGCTGAGGTATCGATATTGTATTTTTCAATAGCTTTCAATCCGAGTAACGGCTTGGGTTTGCGGCATTCGCATCCCTCATCGGGAAGATGGGGACAGTAGAAGATGTCGTCTATGACACCGCCTCCCTGAGAGAGAAGATCCGCACGCATTTTGTTATGGATTGCTTCGAGTCCTTTCTCGTCGACCATACCTCTTCCGATTACGGATTGGTTGGTTATTATTATCACAAGGAATCCCGCATCGTTGAGTTTCTTAACAGCTGCGGATACTCCCGGGAACAGCCTGATATCTTCGGGTCTGGAACAGTGACCCACATCGTCGTTTATCGTGTCGTCTCTGTCGATGAATACAGCTTTTCTTTTGTATGCGGAACGGTCGACGGGACCTTCGATTACCGCGTTTTCCGGAATTACCGCTCCGTCGCCGATTACGGTGTCTTTGAGAACTGCGCCTTTTCCCACAACACATCCTCTTCCGAGAATCGTTCCGTCCAATGTCGCACCGTTTACCTTACAGTAAGGCATAACCAGCGAACGGATGAGTTTTGCATCATTGATTGAACAGTTATCCTGAACAACGGAATCGTTTACTTCGCATCCTTTTACACGGGAACCGTGTCCGGAATAGAATGTTCCTGTGATCTTACAGTCCTTTACATCGGTATCAGCGGGACTTCCTTTTCTCTCCGCTGTTTCGAGATTTGCGTAGAATAAATCGTACGGCCTTCCGACATCTCTCCAGTGACCGTGAATGGTGTGGCCCTGAAGTCTGTATCCTTTCTCGAGAAGAATCGGGAATAAATCTTTGGAAAGATCGAAAGGAGTGTCTTTCGGAATGTATTTCATGATTTCTTTGTTAAAAACGTACACTCCGGCGTTGATTAAATTGGAGAAAGCTTCCTCTTTCTTCGGCTTTTCTTTGAATTTTGTAATCCTTCCGTCGTCATCCAATCCCACAATTCCGTACTGTGTGGGATCGTCAACGGTAGTAAGCGCAATCGTTGCGGATGCACCGTGTTCGATGTGATCTCTTATCTCCTTTCCCACATCGATATCGATGAACACATCTCCGTTCACTGCAATGAAAACGTCATCCAATCTGTCTTCAAGCAGTTTAACAGCACCCGCGGTACCCATCGGAGTGTCTTCGTATGAATATGAAATTTTAATTCCCTGCGCGGAACCGTCTCCGATTGCCGACGCCATATACTCGGACCTGTATCCGCATGCGAGAATAACATCCGTTATTCCTTCCCTGGCTATTGATTCGATGAAATAACCCAGACAGGGCATATCCAACACCGGGAGAATAGGCTTCGGACGGCTGTCCGTCAGAGGTCTGAGCCTCGTTCCTTTACCGCCGACCATTATCACTGCCTGGCGCACATCACGTACATCTGTCATTCTGTCACTCTCACTACGTTGATTCCTTCGGGAACACCCAATGATTTTGCCACAGGGGCGCATTTCGTTCTGAGTATGAACACCTTCGGTATGTCTGTCTTCTGATCAGACAGTGATTCGTAATTCGCCATACCTTTGCATATAATCAAGTCAGATTTTCCGAGTTCGTCTTTCAGATCGTCACCTGCTTTCGATAATACGGCGCCGATTGCGAATACACCCGTAGAAATAATGCGATCCATTTCTTTGTCGAGACCTATGCGCACCGCATCATCCATAGTGACATCGTTGAGAATTCTTTCGCCTCTTACGACACCCACAACACGTACGCCCATTCTGCGGATTTCCCTTATGAGCATTTTATCAAACTGGGACTCGCCGCAGTTATCGAAGAAATACAGTACCGAACGTGCCTTCGAAAGCAGTTCTTTCAGACGTTCCGTATCGTCGGAACCGATTCCCTGGGAGAGGAGATCGTTAAACACACTGCGGAATTCTTCCGGAGAAGATAACGAAACACCGAAATCCATGATGTTTCCGATAACCGCAACCCTGACTGCAGCGGAAAACCTGTCCTCGGATGATTCTACGTATTCCTCAACACGGCTGAGATATTCACCTGCAATACGGTCCGCATCCTCCTTCATCTTCACGTAAGGATCCTTTCCCATAACATCGTAAGCGGCTCTGTGAACTTCCGTTGCAACCTCGGCGGAATTTCTTCCTTCTCTGTATCCGTCGGCATACGCTTTCAGTGCGGCACCTACGGCTTCGAATTCACATCCGTTTTCCAACAGCTTCGCCTGGAATAACACCCTCCTCATCAGGCACGGGACGCAATCAGGTGTAATCTTCATACCCGAGGATATGACAGCATTGATAATAAGCCTCACCGACAGAGAAGAACGATGATAACAATAATATGGGGTCGCCCCGTTATTGCGGACATATGCCGGCGATGACACAGAACTCCGACGACACGGTGCGCATGAAATCCGAACGTTTCATACGCACATTGGAAGGACTGCTGTCCGACGGATATCCTTCATTCGCAGATGCGAAGAAAATCTGTTTTGTGGATCCGGATGTTACGGCATCCGCGGCGATGATTCTCAGCGAATATGCCAACGACTGCGGAAAGATTCCCGTTCCTCTGATTAAAGGCGCGAATATCCCCAGGTGGGTGGACAGCGAAACATGCGCCGTTGTCGCATCTTATTACAATGATTCCGAAACAGTCAGATGTCTTGAGGAACTGATGAAAAGAAATGCAAAAATCGTCTGTATTTCGGTAAGAGGCGAAGCCTCTCAGTTCTGCGATGACAACGATATTCATTTCATTGAACTTCACGAAAATCTTACACTTCAGGAAGCTGTGGGAAGTATTGTTGTGATTGTTTCCTACATTCTCCAGGGTTCCGGAGTATGCGATTCACGTGATTCGGCTGTGAATGCGGTAACATCTCTGAAGAAGAGACTGACACTTCCGAGAAGAACCCGTAAAGAAATGTCTTCGATCATATCCTCAATACCCGGAAAGAACATACTTCTGATCAGTCTCTCCGATTTAAGAGGCGCAGCGGCCGTATGGAAGAATCATCTTTCTTCCGTAACCGGAGAACCGATTTTCAGCACGGAACTTCCGGAATACGATCACAATGAGATTGTGGGTTGGTGTAACGAAAATATTGACGCAGACAATATGTTGGCTGTTGTTATCCACAACCACAGCATACATCTTCTGGACGTAATCGTAGAATCCGCAACGGACGTAGTCGGAGACTGCGGAAGGGACATTCTCACCGTGCGTATAGACGGTTCGGACACGATTGAAAGAAATCTGTACTGCATTATGATGAGTTATCAGTTCACGGAGGCCGGACAATGACGAAACTCACCGCCTATGAGCAGCTACACGGTTTCCTGGACGATTTGGAATCTTCCCTCGATCTGGAACTTCCCGATTACGACTGCGACAACATCGTTCTCTGCGGAATGGGAGGTTCCGCAATCAGCGGAAGTATTACTGCAGATATTTTCAACGCTCATTCGAAGATATACATCCACACACTCAGAAATCCCATGATTCCCAAATGGATGAATGAAAGAACGCTTGCAGTCATTTCCTCATATTCGGGAAACACCCTTGAAACAATCCGTATGTACGAACGTGCGAAGGCACAGGGCTGCATGATTATAGTGATGACTGCCGGCGGAAAATTGGCCGATATGGCGGAAAAGGACGGTTATCTTCTCATGCGCATCAAACCCGGAATGGATCCGAGACATTCAATCGGATACATGATCGGTTATCTTGCATGCATAATGAAGCACACCGGAACGGATCTGACGGAAAAATTCAGAGAAGCAATCCCCAAACTCAGACTGTACAGAGATATTCTCGAAAAAGACGACAGCCGTGCGTATGAAATTGCGGGAAATCTGAAAAACAAAGTGATTATGTTACTCTTCGACGGCGGAATGAAGTCCGTGGCACTGAGATGGAAATCGGAACTAACCGAGAACAGTAAGTACATCGCAATGACGAAACCTCTGTCCGATTTCGATACCTCTTCTTTAAACGATAAATTCGCACACAATGCGTTACGTGCGGTCATTCTTACAAAAGATGCGGGAGAAGGTTCTTTCGCACAGACCGCAATGAAGAAATTGGAATCCGCATCCGTGGGATACGAGTTACTGGAAGAACACTCAGATTCCGATATCTATGACATTTTATCGATGATTATGCTCGGAGATTATTCGTCTCTGAGAATGGCGGAAGACAGAAATGCAGACCCGAGAGATGTTTGGCCGATAATGAAACTCAAAGGTCTTCTCGACGAACGCATGGATGACAGGTGACATTCTTTTTATCCGAACGTCATCACCGATACGATAGGATGAAGATGTTCGGTACGAACGGCATACGCGGTGTTGCGAACGAATACATGTGCCCCGAGTTGGCCGTACAGGTCGGAAAATCGATAGGTTTCACGCTCAAAGTAAAGAAAATAGCGATTGCATGCGATCCGAGGACATCGTCGCAGATGATTGTGAGTGCCGTATGTTCCGGCCTTACTTCCGTAGGAATCGATGTTTTGGATTTGGGAATCGTACCGACCCCCGCACTTCAGTACTATGTGAAAACACATGATGACATCGGCGGAGGAGTGATGATTACCGCATCCCACAATCCCCCGCAGTACAACGGAATCAAATGTATCGCGGGAGACGGTACCGAATTCACAAAAGCGCAGGAATCGGCTGTCGAAGATGCATATGAAACCGAAATCGAATGTGTATCCTGGGATAAAATCGGACATATCTCAAAAGTCGAAGGTGCCGGTGACGGATACATTGACGCAGTGATTTCAAAAATCGATGCCGAAGCTGTTAAAAAAGCGAAAATCAAGATTGTTCTCGACTGTTCCAACGGAGCCGCATGCGAAACCACACCGATGATGATGAAAAAATTAGGTGTTGAAATCATACCCCTCAACTGTGTCATGGACGGTACGTTCCCCGGACATGAGAGCGAACCTACCGAAGAAAATCTTCAGACTCTTATCAAAACGGTCGGAGAAACAGACGCGGTTGCAGGTATGGCACACGACGGAGATGCCGACCGCTGCGTGTTTGTTACGGGTTCCGGAAAATATGTTCCCGGAGATCTGAGT
>CAZDCU010000043.1:0-9726 GCA_964504055.1 uncultured Methanomassiliicoccales archaeon | reverse complement strand
GTTCTTGGTATTTTGTAAATATCTCAATGGGTGAAAATATTTTTTTCGAGTCCATATAAGTGATGGCAACACCACCCTTTATTTCCGGCCCAGGGAATATTTTTGAAGCATCCTCTTCAAAATGTAACACTTTAAAATGAGAATCATTAAGCATCTTTTGATTCCATGCTTTCGGTGTGCTTCCTGCATTAAACAAAAACCTGGCGGGATGAATTAGTTCAACAGAATCTCCGACTTCAAATGCCGCATCCATAAATTCATGATAAACTGGTGCCGCGTAGGTCTTGTTCCCCTCATCAGTGAATTCCTGTTGATACGGTGGATTGCCGATTACAAAATCAAACATCTTCTTGCTCATCTTACCCCTCTTTTTGCAGTCCCTGAATAAAAGTGAATTGTCTCTTCTCCAATCATATATCTTGCACGGAAGTGCAACATCATCTTTCGGTTTCTCAATATTATCAAATGATTCGAATAATGTAACCTGGCGGAATTGCTGATACGGTTTACCGAACGGTACTGTATCTTTCAGACCGTCCATCTGCCATGTGTTCCAGGCAATGATGTTAGCAATTTTTTTCAGCAGAGTATCATCAAGATCTTCATCCCATTTTTCTGCGTAATAATCTGCAAAAGACATCAGCAGATTGATTCTTGCGATCAGGAGGCTGTCTCCCTGATACTCATAACCGTAACAGCTTTGAAATGCCCTTTCCACCCATTTAATCCATTCTTCTTTCGATTCCGCATTTTCATTCACAATGCGAATCTTTCTGTCCAAAATGCCGATGCGTTTCAACGGCGGAAGAATAAATTCTCCGTTTGCAGCATCATACCTGGAAACAAGATAGGGAGCTTCACCGCAGGTAATTTCCAATCTTCTTGAATCGACGTAATCTTTCCACGTTTTTCCATCCGGAAATGACACTTTTTCTTCGATAACTGTCCATGTATTGTCCTCGTTTTCATGATTGAAGACATCTTCTCTTCCGAACCATTCTCTGTCAAGACAGTTGTTCATCTTGTTACAGAGCCAAACAGGCGTGAAAACTTCCGCTTTCTTCCTTGTACGTTCCTGTTGCTGTTCAAGAGCCTTTTCCGTTCTCGGTTGCAGAATAACCGGATTTTTCATTGTGAATGTTTCACGTGTTATTCTGCTGATATCGGAACAGTTACTGCCGTGAGAATGATAAATATCAGTAGCCCAGATGATATTCTTCTTCGTTGTTTTGTCCTGTAAAAGGATGTCAAGAGCGATTTCTACAGGATGTGATTTAAGATTGATGAGATGTATGCTCTCAACCTGAGGTTCATCAACGGCAATCAGTTCCCCCATATCAATCGTATTCCTGTACGCTGAATTGTAAGTGTGAACCACCTATTTATTATAGCAACAACAATCGAGAAGTATTCGACAAAGAGCCTCTTTTCAAAACGACTGATAAAAATAGATATTGTGCCCGAATGGGCCGAATTGACATTATTTATACCACCCACACACATCCTCACTTATGGACATCGCATCGGTTGTCACACTGTCGATCTCATTATTCCTTATTCTGGATCCTTTCGCAAGTGTACCGATGTTCATCAGTGTAACCAAAGGTCTTGACAGCAGTACAGTAAAATCCTACGCAAACAAAGCAATCGTGGTCGCAGCCGTTCTGTTACTGATTTTCGTGTTCATCGGCAGCAGTCTGATGGATATCTTCGGCGTTTCCATGGACAGTTTCCGCGTAGCCGGAGGTATAATCTTCCTGATGATGGCCGTGGAATTGGTATTCGGTTTGAAATTATCAAACACAGACGATGAGAAAGGCGCCAAATGGGCAATCATCGCATCCCCGGTTCTCACAGGTCCGGGTGTGATAACCACCGCAATCCTGATGTCTTCCTCGTACGGAACGATTCCCGTAATCGTTTCAAGCGTAATCGCACTTGCCGTAACCTGGATGATTCTCAGAAATTCCGATTTCGTGATAAGACACGTTGGCGAACAGGCTTTGGGAATAATCACGAGAATAATCGGTTTATTTATCGCAGCTATGGGTATCGAGAGCATATTCTCGGGCTCTCTCGATTGGTTTACTGCACATAACGTAACGGAAATTATCTGCAGTCTTATTGCAGTAATATGAGTGACTGAGGCGGATTTCATCCGCCTCAGTCACTGTACAGTTTAACAGAAAGAATCCTTGTACTTCGCAATGGTGTACTTGATGATATCCTGAACCTTATCCGAACCGATGATTTCATCGACCGCAGTGGTCTTTCCTTCCAATGTTTTGTAGACTTCGAAGAAGTGTTTCATCTCATCGAACATGTGTTTCGGAAGTTCGCTGATATCCGTGTACGAGTTGTACATAGGATCGTCGAACGGAATTGCAATAATCTTCTCATCGTTCGCACCGTTGTCGATCATCTTGATCGCACCGATCGGATAGCATCTTACCAATGTCATCGGAAGAATCGGTTCCGAACAGAGGACCAAAGCATCCAGGGGATCTCCGTCATCTGCGTAAGTCCTGGGAATGAATCCGTAGCTTGCGGGATAGTGTGTGGAAGTGTACAGAATTCTGTCCAACTTAAGAAGTCCGGTCTCCTTATCCAATTCGTATTTGTTCTTACTGCCCTTTGAGATTTCAACAACAACCATGAAGTCATCGGGTGAAATCCTCTTCGGACTGATGTCGTGCCATATGTTTCCCATGATGTCACACTGCCTATAATGTTGCGATATTCATCCCCCGTATAATCATTGCCATAAGTATCTGTGAATGATTTATGCAATGACGCCAATACAAGTAGCAGCAATCTCAGGAGGTATACATTGAACCGTAAGATTTTGATTATAATTCTGAACATAATTTCAATTGTTCTCTCGGCTGCAATGCTCCCTTCCGGATACGGACAGAGTCCTGTCTATGTTGCATTGTTTGTATTTGTTGCTATACTTGCACTGTTCAGCGTTTTGGTTTTGACCGATAAGATGCCCATCTCCAAAGAAAGATACGTCGGAACGGGGAAGATTCATTATTCAATCTATTACATGATATGCAGTCTTATTGTCTCGGTAATAATCGCATCATGTTCGTATCTCGGAGTTCTGAAGCTGTACTATTCCTTCGTTCTTCTGATTATAGTGTTCATGTTCCTCGGCGATTACTTCATAAAAGTCAAATGAGAGTGCTGTAATACACATCAAAAGAAGTGTTCAAATGAACAGCGAAGTCGAACTCAAAATTATCGATAAGGTGGATTCAATCGCATCCGAACTGAAAGGATTGGCTGTCGAGATACACGACAACCCCGAGTTGGGACTGCAGGAGTATGAAGCATGTAAACTTCACACAGATCTTCTGAAGAAATACGGGTTTGACGTAACTGTAGGAGTTGCGGGATACGAGACTGCTTTTGCTGCAACACACAAAGGAAGCAAAAAAGGCCCCGTAATCGTGTTTCTGGCGGAATATGACGCATTACCCGGATTGGGTCACGGATGCGGTCACAATCTTGTAGGAACGGTCGCTACAGGCGCAGGAATCGCCGTTAAGGATCTTGTGGACGAATTCGGCGGAGAAGTACGCGTTTACGGTACACCCGCAGAGGAAACCGTCGGTTCAAAAGTCGATTTCATCAAGAAAGGAATGTTCGATGACTGCGACGTTGTAATGATGGCCCATCCCAGCTACTTCAACGCAGACGGAATGAACACTCTCGCCATGAGGAACATGAAAGTGGAATTTTACGGTAAAGCCGCCCATGCAGGTTCCGTACCCGATAAAGGAATCAACGCTTTGGATGCGATGATTTCTCTGTACAATATGATCAACGCATACCGTCAGCAGATGCCTTCGGATGTCAAGGTACACGGAATCATCACCAACGGAGGAGAAGCTCCGAATATCGTTCCTGCGTACACTTCTGCGATATTCTACATGCGTGCCAATGAGAGGAATGAATGTAAATTCATTTACGACAGAGTCACGGACATGGTCAAAGCGGCTGCTTTGGGAACCGGATGCACTTACAAGATTTCCACGGCGGAGAATGTTCTTGACGACACAGTAACAAACTATGCTCTTGCAGGATTGATTACGAAGAGACTGGAATCCTTCGGTGTGAAGATTCACAAGACCAAGGGAGAACACATCTCCGTTTCCTCGGATTTGGGTAATGTAAGCCGTACGTTACCGTCGGTGCAGATGATGTTCTGCATCGGTGTACCCGATTCCGGAGAAGTTACCGAAGCTCATACCATAGGATTCGCACGTGACGCAATATCCGAGATGGCTTTATCGAACATGATTACCTTCATCAAAGCCTTCGCTATGGCATCGCATGATATCATAACCGATGAAGGCGTGTTGGATTCTATCAAAAAGGAATTCAGAGAAATTATCGGATGAAAGAAGAATCCGAACCGGATGAAATCCGGTTCGGAATAATCTGTTTTTGAAAGAATCAGGCTTTGTGCCTGATCATGAATCTCTCGAGCTTGTCATAAGCTTCGGCGAGAATCTCAATTCTCGGTAACGTAATCGTACGGAAGTGGCCCTGTCCGAACTCTTCATCGAATCCGGAACCGTGTACGACAACAACTCCTTCCTCATCCATAAGGTTGAGAACGAAATCTTTGTCAGATTCCCAAATTCCGTTTAATTCGACCTTAGGGAACATATAGAATGCACCCTGCGGTTCTCTTACCGAAATTCCGGGGATTTCATTCAGTCTCTCATAAGAGAACGTAGCCCTGTCTCTGAGCCTTCTGTTCATATCCGCAATGTAATCCTGCGGACCCTGAAGTGATGCCTGTGCGGCCCACTGACAGGGAACATTCGGACAGATACGTGCGCGGCACTGTTTCATCAGACCTTCCCACACATCGGAAAGCATTCCGCTCTCGTCCATGAAGTAACCGTAACCGACTCTCCATCCGGGCATAAGATTCACTTTGGAGAATCCGTTGAGGACAATTCTCGTAACGTCAGAAGGAAGACGTGACATCGAGAAGAACGGTTTCTCGGTAATTTTATCGTAAATCTCATCGGAAATAATCGGAATTTCCATCTCCGCAGCAAGATCTCCTATTTCACGGAGTACTTTTTCATCGAAAACCGCACCCGTAGGATTGTTAGGGTTGATGACGACGATTGCTTTTGTTTTATCGGTAATACGCTTTCTCATCATATCCACGTCGGGAGCCCAGTCCTCTTCCTCTATCAATCTGTAGGAAACCGTCTTTCCGCCGTAGAAGTCGATGTACTGATGATACGAAGGATATCCGGGTCCCGAAACAAGGACTTCGTCTTTATCCTCAACCATCGCACCCATCAGAAGGTTGATTGCTTCGCCGACACCGGATGTAACGAACACCTTATCCGGTGTAATCTTCGTTCCGTGTTTCTCGTATTCACGGTCTACAATCGCCTGTCTGAACTCAGGATTACCCTGTGAATCTCCGTATCCGTTGTCGGTGTGATCCACCGCTTTTCTTAACGCATTTTTGAAGTATGCGGGAGTCTCAAAATCCCATTTGTTCGGGTCTCCGATGTTCAGCATACAAAGCTTCCTGCCCTGAGCGGCGAGCTTTGCAGCAGGTACAGCGACCTCTCTGATCGCATAGTTCATCCCCAAAGCACGCCTAGAAGCCTGTATCTTCCTGACCATATTATCAACGGAGAGAATCCGCAGGGTTTGATATAAAGTTCGCTGTCATATCCGTATTGTAACAATGCATCCGATGCCTGAAAAGAGAATCCTTTTAGATATGCTGACAGTTAACATGAACCGATGGCAGCTATCAGACTCGGAAAGAATCACCTCAGATGGTGCGACGGATGCAATCTTCCGATATTGGAAGAGAGTACGTGTCCCGTCTGCGGATGCGCTACGCATGAAGTTGAGGTGACACCTCCGGGCGAGGTGAGGCCCGCATTCGAATACGATATCGGAATGATAAGAAAACTTGCGGACAAGCAGTACGGAGAAGGTTCCGGACTTGCGTTGATTCCCGATAATCACATTGTTCTGATGAACAAAGCTCCTTCTTTGGACAGAATGGATGAGATAATCATCGACGGTAAAACCGTCGCTTCAATGCGTTTTGATTTGGGAAGAGGATGGGTTCTTATCAACCGTATGCAGAGTGCCATGAGAATTGCCAAGACAATGACCAAAGGGTACGTTGTTATCGATCCCGCGGCAATTAAATTCGTCCAGGAATCCAAGAATCTGATGGCTCCCGGTGTAATCGATGCATCTCCCGACGTAAAAGACGGAGACGAAGTTGTCATCATCACCAAAGAGAAGGTTGCTATTGCTACAGGAATCGCAAGAATGTCTGCCGAAGAAATGATTGCTTCGGATCACGGAATGGCTGTCAGGACCAAATGGTACAAGCCTGAGGATTCTTCGGTTATAGAGAAAAACAATGACTGGGAAACTGCCGTAAAAGCGAACGAAGGTGTCATCAAGAGAAGAAGAGACGAGGCTGTTTCATTCATCAAGAAAACAATGTCGCAGCATAATGTTCCCACAGTGGTTTCATTCTCGGGCGGAAAGGATTCTCTCACTACATTGCTTTTAACACTTGACGCGGGAGAAAAACTCCCCGTTCTTTTCGTGAACACAGGATTGGAATTCAATGAAACCGTGGATCACGTACACGAAGTCTGCGAGAAATACGGACTGAAACTCATAGAAGAAAAAGCTCCCACAGACGCATTCTTCGGAAATCTTGTACAGTTCGGACCTCCGGCAAAAGATTACAGATGGTGCTGCAAGACCAACAAACTCGGTCCGACAGTTGCCGCAATCAACAAAAACTTCCCCGGAGGATGTTTGTCGTTCATCGGTCAGAGGAAGTATGAATCCGAAGCAAGACACGACAAGCCCAGAGTATGGGTGAATCCGTGGACTCCCGGACAGACAGGTGCTTCTCCTATTCAGAGTTGGAATTCAATCCACGTTTGGATGTATATCTTCTACAAGAAGGCACCTTTCAACGTATGGTACACAAGAGGTCTCGACCGTATCGGCTGTTTCCTCTGTCCCGCTTCGGATTTGGCTGAGTTTGACACAGTTGCAGGTAAATCGGACAGATATCCCCAGTGGGATGAGTATCTCAACGATTACATGGAATCCCGCGGACTTCCGAAGGAATGGAAGGAATACGGCCTGTGGAGATGGAAGAAAGTTCCTCAGTCGATTAAAGACGAAGTTCACAGACTCACGGGAAAAGATGTTGCGGAACTTACGAAACAGACCAAAGATCCCGAAAAAGGACCTATCTCGATCAAAGTTCAGGAAGGATATTCCCCCTGTGTTATCGGATTCAGTATTGAGGCTGCATTATCAAGACCCGTAGATATCGACAGATTATCCGCATTCATGCAGGTTTTGGGAAGAACTGTAGAAAAAGATCCGGACGGACAGTGGGTTTCCGTAGATTACATAACAATCTACAGGGAAGGCGCAATCATCTCCAAAGCATCCGTCGAAAGAGATGCACGTAACGAAATCAAGAAGCTGTTTGAGTTAATCATCAGATCGGAACAGTGCGTAGGGTGCGGTTTATGTGCCGCAAGATGCGAACAGCATGCACTCTACATGAAAGACGGAAAAGTCGAGATGAATCCCGACGAATGCATCAGATGCGGAGACTGTTTCGGACCGTGTCCTGCATTGAATTTCAGGGATACAGACAGCGATATGTGATTCAATGAGAGATTGCATCTCTCATTGCATCTATATCCGGTTCTTTTCCGAACCACAGCTTGAACGATTCCGCACCCTGTCCCAAAAGGACATCGGTACCGCTGACAATCTTACAGCCCAGCGTAACCGCTTTCTGTATGAGTCTTGTCTTTCTGCTGTAGACCATATCCAAAACACACTGATTTTCGTTCATTGTGTTCAGATCAAAGGGATAAACGGAATCTCTGATCATTCCTATCGGTGTGCAGTTGATGATAATGTCGTAATCCGAAACATCCGGATCGGATGACGGTTCTACGAGTAAATCATCACACAGTTCCAAAAGTGTGACTTCATTCCTTGCAAGAACGTGAACATCGCATCCCAACGACTTCATTGCATACGCAGATGCTCTTGCGGCTCCTCCGGAACCTACGACGATAACACGTTTTCCTCTGATGTTGCCGCAGTTTCTGTTGAATGCATGCATTATTCCCTTACAGTCTGTGTTGTATCCCGTAAGTTTACCGTCGTCATTTACAATGGTATTCACTGCACCGATTTTGATGGATTCTTCAGAACATTCGTCGAGAACGGACATAATCTCCGTTTTGAAAGGAATAGTGACATTCAGTCCGCGAATCTGATACTGTACCATCACTTCGCCCATTCTGTCCGATGTTTTGGAATCAAAAGTAAGAGAGATTGCATTCAAACCCGCTTTCTTTATCGCGGCTTCCTGCATTGCGGTGAATCTGTTATCGCCGATATTGCAGCCTGTGATTCCCACAATCGTGCAGTCATCGCCCAAATCGTCAAGCATATCCGCTTCCAACTGACCGTCTGCGGTAGGCTCTCCGATGTAACCGAATGTAAATTCGTTTCCGAGGAGATTGCTTCTTAATCTTGTGACTGTGCCCATATCTCCCATACCGATCAGAACGTGGCGTTTGTCGATAATCTGCGAAGCCTCGTACAGTTTACTCAGATCTTTGAATGAATTTACCGTAAACGCACCCTTTGCGATATCCTGTACCTTCGAGAACATGTTCACAATCTCACAGACATCGGGAGTTCCCTTGAAATCGTGATAGGAGCGTATGCTTCTGTATCCGTGAAGTATTTCGATACCGTTATCCACGTAACCGTTGAATCCCGGAGGAATCAGGGAAGGGCTTCTTCCGCATAACGTAATGATTGTGTCCGAATCCACATTGTCCGGAACCTTATCGAAAACATCCATACGGACTTCTTCGTAATCGTAACGGAAGGTAAGCTCATGCTTCTTCCCGTATGTAGAACATATGCGCATCAGAACGACTCCTTCGTAAGGAATATCGATAAACTAGCTGTCATTTTTTCGCGGTTTCCGGCGTTGCCTTCCATTGGATGACGTCCTGTGTTTACGACCAGAGATTACAGCCATATTAAAGTGTTCATGTGCTCCTGCGGACACTTTCTTCGGAAGATGTTTCTGTATGCGAATCTTCCCTGTTTATCATCAGAATACCGATGAAAACGAACACCATGCCTATGACTGTAATCGCCGTGGGTATTTCGCCGAAGAACAGTGCACCGACAATTGCACACATCACAACTTCAAGGAATAACACAACGGAAGACATTGTTGCCGAGATGCCTTTCAGACATAATGCGTGCATATAATACGGGATTAATGTGAACACGATTCCGAGCATCAGAACCTGATATAATGTGTCGGTATCCGAGAAAGTAATCTGCACCATGGAAACAGGATCGCAGAACGGGAATGTACATACCGAACTCACAAGGAAGATGTAGAACAGAATCGTTCCCGAATTGCAGCCGTTGTCTGTTACTTTCTTTACGCCCACGGTGTACAATGCGAAAGTGAATCCTGAGATTAATCCCACTGCGATTCCTATCGCATTCACTTCTCCCACTCCTCCCAGAACACCGGAGACCATCATACATCCGACAAACGCAACAATCAGCGATAACTTCTGTATTCTGTTGAGTCTTTCCCTGAACAGGAAATATGAGATTATA
>CAZDCU010000042.1:0-9832 GCA_964504055.1 uncultured Methanomassiliicoccales archaeon | reverse complement strand
GTTCGATTGACAAGTCCGTGCTTGAAACATCCGACGGTAAGTTCGTATTTGACAGTGCAGAGACTGCCATAACCAAATTCGGTGCGACAGAATGCATAGCCAAATTCGTACCCAATGATACAGTCAATTACGAAGAGGTCAAAAATATCAAGATTTCAGTGGCTGGTTTTGTCGGTGTGATATACAACAATAACGGCGGAAGCGGCAGTATGTTACCCTATTCGGCAATAGAGGCCGAATACACATTGAAGACATGTGAATTCACCGCACCTGAAGGTAAGAAGTTCGCAGGTTGGTCGCTTGAAGCTGACGGCGAAATCATCTCCGGAACCAGCATAACTCTTGACGGAACTGTCGGAGAGGTGTCAATCTATGCAATATGGGCTGCAGCCACCGAGGGTACCGTTGAATCCGATAAGAACACACTGACATTCCCTGAGGATATTACTACTTCAGGCGAACTGAAAGTTGTGCTGAAAGATGGTAAGAAAGAGTACGATGTGACTTTCGCTTCCGGAACTGAGATTTCCGCAGGAACAGTAGTCAGCGTTGTTTTAGTGACTGAGGAGAAGGACAACACAGTCTACGAGATTAAGACCGGAGATTACAAAGGAAGCTTCACCGTGAAGCTCCCCTGTCAGACCAAATTCTCAAAGGCTACAGTTACCTGTCTGGACGATAAGGATGTAACAGTATCCAACGTCGAATACAACTCGACCGACGGTTACGTTACATTCACAGTCGAACACAACTCGCAGTTCAAGATCTCTCTTGAAGGCGCAGTATCGGATGACAACACTCCCGCTGTCGTAATGGCCGCACTCCTTGTGATTGTGGTTATTGTCGGATTCCTCGCAGTTGTACTGAAGAGAAAAGCCTGAAACGATTTCAAAAACAGGGGGAGGCAACTCCCCCGACTGTTTTTTTATTTTTTATCTATAACATACGATTACAGTCATTCATATCCTAACAATACTGTTAATAGACATGATTGGATATTATTAAGTATAATATACTTATAATAAGTACAGTAACCTGTAATTATTTACCCTGAGGTGAAGCATTTGAAGCAATATAAGATTAAATCACTGGAGTCAAAGCACATCCTGTCGACAATTCTCTTCCTCGGGGAGCACGGAACAGCCACCAAGACTGAACTTTACGAGAACGTTTCCAAAAATCCCAGGATGCCCGATAAGTTAAGGGAACTGGAAAGTCTCGGGCTGATAGTAATCCGCGAGGGATATCCCACTTACATAGAACTCACATCCAAAGGTGCGGAGATTTACGAAGTGCTGAAGAACGTCGAGTTACTGATGTGACTGTGTTTTCTTCTCACAGAGGAGAATCATTTCTCCTGCAATACATTCCGTGAATTTTCCGTCAATCGAATCTTCGCAGATTAAATCGACTTCGGAATTCAGTAATTCCTTCAGATCGATTCTCAGATTGCTCAGTTCTGTGAGTGATATGTCATAACGCGGAAGGATGCAGAAGTCGTAATCGCTTTCAGATGTACTGTCTCCGCATGCTCTCGAACCGAAGAGTGAGATGCGTATTATGTCATATTTCTCGGCAACAGGGCGGATGATTTCCTTCAGTTCTTCCGCTGTGTAATTCACACGATGTGTTTCCTGTATTTTTCGGACGATTGTCAATTCCTGTGGGGTGTGAGGAGGGCGGACAACGGAGTTGTCCGCTCTCCGTTCCTGTGTCCTGGGGAAGGGTTACGGCTTATGAGTTACATAAGTCATAACTCATCCAACCTATTCATGAAAAGACGTTCTCTCGCTTACGCCCGTTCACTTTATTATCCTCGTCAACTCACTCCGTTCGCGACTGCGGAAGAAGATTGTTCCGTACGTAATTATGTCAAATAATATCGGGAATCTCCTTCATTCCCGTTAACATCTCACAGTCAATCAGAACTATTCCGTTCTCTTCGCTGTATTCACGTAATTCATCACTGAATCCGCCTGCGGAAAATAAGAGAAACTTCACATTGTCTCCGATCTTTGCATCTTCGCATCTCCGCATAAGTGTATTCAGCGGTGTAAAACCGATTGGATTTTTACCGAATTTACATTCACATGCAAGAGTATGAACGGAATCTTTATCATCGACAGCCTTCGCAACAATATCGATGTCGACATCTTCTCCTTCGGAATCCCTTCCCCACCAGGAACCGATCTCCGTTACCGTAAGATGTTCTTTCAGCCAATCTGTACAGACAATCTCAAACATACGCCCGAGATGGGAATCAATCCTGTCACTCAGCAGTCTGTATGCCTTCTTCGGCGAATCCGATGTATCTATAAGCCTCGAATTTCTTTCCCTTACGGTGTAATAGAATGCTATGAAAGGGTCTTTAATCCTGTAAACCGGCTTCTTCGGCGAATTACCCATAGGGTGTTTCCTTTCTATAATATCCACAAACTCCAAGTCATCAAGTATTCTCTTGCACGCAGCGCGGTCAATCATTAGTTTATCCGCAATCTCCGCCTGCCTTACGTATCCGTCCGCGATACATCTTACCGCTCCGGTGTAATTCAGATTTCCTCCGAATTCCTGCAGTATCGTCTGAGGCGCATCGTCTTTCCACGGAGACTGATGTTTAAAGAAAAGGTCGGAAACATTCGATTCGTATGTTTCTTTATTTCCCGTGAGAAGATACTGCGGAATGCCACCCACGGTCACATACCATTTCAATGCATCGTATGAATTCATTCCGGGAAGGAATTTCACCGATTCTTCCGATTTGATTTGTTTTACATGCAGGCTGTTTGTGAATCTTCCGTAAAGCGGTCTGTCGTAACTTTCGGTTTCTTTACGCATGACGGAGATTGACGAACCGCATATGACGAACATGCAATTCACACCTCTGAATCCCCTGTCCAGTGATTTCTGTACAACCGAAGCAGCCTGCGGAGCGGATTCGGTGAGGAACGGGAATTCGTCAATAATCACCAAAGTGTGCTCCTGTGTGCATAATTCTTCGACTACACCCATCAGATGCGACAAATCCCTGACTTCAACCTCATGTCCGCAGAATTTTGATACATCCATCGAAAGCGAGGAGAGATTTTCATAGTGTGATTTTCCCACTGCCTGCATGTACAGTGTGCGTTTGTTTTTTGAAAATTCATCGAGAAGGCGGGATTTGCCGATTCTTCTGCGGCCCCATACACAGCATGTGACCAATCCCTCCGACTGCCACAGATTCTCGAGATACTGCAGTTCGTTTTCTCTGCCGATGAATTCTCCCGTCATGATGTACGGAAGGACAAATTGATTATAAATCAATTTCCAAACTAATTGATAAAAAATCAATTCCCACGGGAATTGATTTTTTATCAATTAGTGAGTCGGACCGTATAAGGTAAATATTACAGACAATCACAAAGGGAGTGGGCCTATCCGGATTTGAACCGGAGTCAATGGCTCCCAAAGCCACAAGTATACCAAGCTAGCCCATAGGCCCACAGAATCGTGATTAGCGGTGTCGTTATTAATCCTTCGGTTTCAGGAGTCCTTCGGATATCAGGCGTTCTCTCAGGAGTGCCACAGCGTTACCGCGGTGGGACATTGTATTCTTCTCCTCCACGCCGATCTCAGCGAAAGTTCTCTTTCCGTCGGGACTGAAAATCGGGTCGTATCCGAATCCGTCGCTACCTCTTTCCGAATCGGTGATAAATCCGTTACATTCACCTGTTACAATGATGGTTTCACCGTTGATATCGCACCCGATACAGCATTTGAAGACAGCACCCCTGTCTTCAACCCCTTCCATAAGCTTCAGTATTCCTGCGTTACCGATGGTCTTCTGCCCGTAGGCGGAATACACTCCCGGAAATCCTTTCAAAGCGTTGACAAACATTCCCGAATCGTCAATGATAAAATCTCTGATGCCTTTGGAACGGATTTCCTCCATTCCTTTCTTTACAACTTCTTCCAACTCCGAAGTCTGTATTTCATCGTACGGGATGTGAAGATGAATCATTTCAATATTCATATCATCAAACGCTTTCTGATATTCCCTTACTTTTCCGGGGTTTGAAGTAATCACATTGAGCTTCATGTGTATCTCGCCCTGCCTTTGATTTCTTCGACTTTCGCAAGAATCTGTTTGTAAGCAGGCATATTCTCACAGTATGATTCAATAATAAATCTGAAGGCACCGTCAATCGAGGAATGTGCCGAAGTAAACGCTCTTTCGAGTAAACGTAAATCAACACCCATTTCTTCCGTACCGATACGGGTATCTCCCAAAGAAAAATCAATGAAACAGATGTTTCCTTCATCGTCAATAATCATATTCGATGTTGTCAGATCTCCGTGACATATCTTTCCGTTGTGTAACTTGGCAACAGCTTCTCCGATTCTTTTGCATATTTCGGGTGCAGCGTCGGGATGCCCTTCCAGGGCATCTCTGACACTGACTCCCTCAATATATTCCATTGTGATGCTTCCTTCTTCCAAATCCACATCGTACACAACGGGTGATCTGACACCTGCTTCTCTGGCATCGATCATCACTCTTACTTCAGATCTTGTTCTTACAGATCTTAAATGCTTATCCAAATCGGGATGACGGTATCCCTTAGGCTCTCTTATTTTAACGACCGCATCGCGGTCACGGTATGCCGTGCGGTACACCGTCGCTTCAGCCCCTCTCCCGATTTCGGTACAATCCATAATGACGGCCATAATGTCGTTATTATTATTTATTGCGAGTCTTATCTTTTCAAAAAAAGGGGGTATATGATGAGATACACCATTACCGGAGACAATCTTCAGTTCGTAAACGTACAGCTGGAGCCCGGAGAGGAATTGAGATCCACCGCAGGTGCCATGAGCTATATGACAGGCAATGTCAGAATGGATGCCAAGATGGAAGGCGGCCTGTTCAAAGGAATGAAGAGAATGCTCTCCGGAGAATCGTTATTCCTTGTGAAATACTACGCCGAAGGCGGTTCCGGAATCGTAGGACTTGCGGGAGACGTTCCCGGAAAGATTATGGACATCGATGTCACCAAAGGTGCGTGGATTGTTCAGAAGACAGGATATCTCGGTTCCGAAGCAACCGTAGATTTGGATATGACTTTCCAGAAGAAACTCGGCGGAATGCTTTTCGGCGGAGAAGGATTGATTCTCGAAAGACTCAGCGGAAAAGGTATCGCATTCATAGGTGCCTGCGGAGATTTCAACATTGTCGATCTCAAACCCGGAGAACAGTACAAAGTATCCACAGGAAAAGCGGTTGCATGGGAAGAGAGCGTAAAGTATGATATCACTGCCGCAGGTAACGCAAAGACTGCAATCTTCGGCGGAGAAGGATTGTTTGTTACAACACTCACAGGCCCCGGAAAGATTGTGATACAGTCGATGACTCTCGGAGAACTTGCAATGGCATTGTATCCGTACATGCCGACGAACTCGTGATAACATGGATCCGTATTCAGTTAAGAAAGAAAGCACCGGAAAATCCGGACTGGCAATACTGCTGATTGCTGTCGTGATTATCGCAGTTGTGGGAATCACCGCATGGATTCTGTACAGCAATCCCGATATCCTGAAGAATGTGCTGTATGTCATTTTGATCATTATCGCTGCGATTGTTATTATCGCCGTGGCGATATGGATTATCACGGCACTGCTTGCAATACCCTATTACATCGCCAAAGGCGAATCATATCAGGACGATGCAAGTTACAATCTCGATGACGTATCCTCCGCAGGCGAGGTACGCAGCGACGATAAGAAGGAATAATCCTTCACTTTAATTGAAACAGTTTTTTACCACGTCGCCCATTAGGGCGACGTGGAAAGAATACCTACCGGATGCAGTACATTCGACGAACTCCTGGGCGGAGGTCTGGAGAAGGGCAGTATGACACTGCTTTTCGGAGAGGCCGGAACGGGAAAGACAAACATCTGTATGCAAACCGCATACAACGTTGTGAAATCCGGTAAGAAGGTAGCCTATGTTGACACCGAAGGACTATCTTCGGAAAGAATTTCGCAGATATTCACAGATGAAGGTTCCACCAAAGAATTGCTTGTTTTTCAGGTACACAGTTTCGAAGAACAGACTGACAGAATCAACAAAGTCTGCAAGCTTTCGACGGCTAATGACAAAATCGGATTGGTTGTTGTTGATTCCATTACAATGTTTTACCGTCTGCATTCGGACGATATGCTTGTGAGAAATGAGTTTATCAGACAGACGGAGATGCTGATGGAAGCTGCGAGGCAGAACGATATAGTTATTCTTCTTACTTCGCAGGTGTATACGAACATAGGTTCCGGTTCCATTGAGTTCCTGGGCGGGCATGCGCTGCATCATAACGCCAAAACAATCATCCGTTTGGATAAGAGATCTAACGGAAGGCGTACTGCCAATATTGTCAAACACAGAAGTCTTCCCGAGGGAAGGTTTGCTAATTACCGTATAACAGAGACAGGAATCGAAGGGGACTGAGTTCCGGCAGTTTATACAATCGGTGAGCTGACACATTATTTTCGTTCGGAGATTTACCGATCTGACTGACCGCACTAACGGCTAACTGTAGTCTTTTTTCTTTTTGTATATACATCGACTCACACACCGTATGGTAACGACCGTAGGGGAATTGAGTGAACATGAAACGGAGAACTGTCTTCTCTCCAATCTCAGAGATACGGCAATTTATTTCAGAGATCTCATGGGAAGTTCGGATGCATTGGATGCCGTGATAAAAGCAATCGAGAATGTCATGGACAGAGAACTGATGGAACGTTTTGATGAAAGCAATCCGCTGTTCGATGACTGAAATCAGAAAAACTCCGTATCGTTATCGGATAAACAGTTTCCCGGAGGCCCCGAAGGGGCCTCCGATAAAGAAAAATCAAACATCTCTGTTCATTGCGTACTCAGCAAGAGCAATCATGAATTCTTTGTCTTCACTTTCTTTGAGACAGTCAAGTTTCGAGATTGCATCCTGTGTGTACTTCTTAGCCATATCGATTGCATAATCGATACTGCCTGTTTTTCTGAGTATTTCTCTTGCAGTCTCAATTTCATCCTCGGAAGCATCTTCTTTTCCGAGAACAGACAGGAATTTCTTCAGATCATCCTTATCCTTGATGTTCTCAACCGCATGACAGACAATAACCGTCCTCTTTCCCTTGCGGATATCGTTTCCTGCGGATTTTCCGGTTTTTGCGGGATCTCCGATAATTCCGAGGATATCGTCATACATCTGGAAAGCGACACCGAGTGACATTGCATACTCATGAATTGCTTTGGCAACTTCATCGGATGCTCCTCCGACCAAAGCGCCTCCTGCAGCTCCGGAAGCAAAGAGAACACTCGTCTTCAGACGGATTGTTTCAATGTACTCATCCATCTTCACATTCTCATTGTTCTCATTGTTGATATCCATCTGCTGTCCGCGTGCAAGATCCCAGACAGCCGTGGAAACAACCGAAAGAACTTTTCTGATTACGTCTCCGGAAACATCCATCGTGGAAATAATCTGGAAAGCTTTTGCGAATAATCCGTCTCCTGCAAGAACGGCGGTAGGCATTCCGTACTTCACATGTGACGTAGTCATTCCGCGTCTCTTTTCATCTCCGTCCATGAGATCGTCGTGAATCAGAGTGAAGTTGTGAATGTACTCAACGGCAACAGCCAAGGGCACAGCTTTGCTCTTATCTCCTCCGACGGCACCGCACGCGGCGATAACCATCGCAGGTCTCATTCTCTTTCCCCCGTGGTAGGGGTACTGTCTGCATGCTTCTATGAGGTTGTTCGGTTCCTCATCTCCGATGTACGATTTTATCGCTCCGTCGAGCTCCTCGGACATCCTTGCAAGTTCTTTTCTGGCATCCATCAGAATCCTTCCGTCCATTCTGCAGTCTTTCCGACCGTAATATAATCTGTTTTCGATAACGCAGCGATGTCCTTACAACCGGTGAGCATCATCGCCGTTCTGAGTTCTTCTCTTATTACTGTTAATACTTTGATAACCTCATCGGATGATTCCGTCGCAGCCTTCAGCACGGCACCCGACGCTCCCGCACACACGGCACCCATTGCAATGGATTTTGCAACATCCAATCCGTTCAGTATTCCTCCCGATGCGATTACGGGGAGTTTTGTGTCGATTGTAAGTAACGATGCAGTCGCAGGTATTCCCCAGTCGAAGAATGTCTTACCGATTCTTTCCTTCAGCAGATCTTTCTTCTCTCTGGCTCTGTACATCTCAATGGCAGAGAAGCTTGTACCTCCCATGCCTCCGATGTCTATTGCCCTTACGCCGATTCCTTCCAATCTCTTCGCAGTCTTATGGGATATTCCCGCACCTGTCTCTTTGACAATTAACGGGAACTCACGTGCGAATTTTCTTATCGCCTCTGTACAGCCGACACCGTTCATATCTCCTTCCGGCTGAACGGCTTCCTGTAAGAAGTTGAGGTGTACCGCCATATAATCTGCGGAAATTAAGTCCATTAAATTGCCGATATCTTCCGAAGTGAGAGCGTGTTTCTTCTTCTGCTCAACCAACTGCGGAGCGCCTACGTTTCCGATGATTAAAGGAATGTCGTAATCGTTGATTACACTGTAACTTTCCTTGCTGACACCCTCTGCGGCGGCTCTTTGGGAACCTATCCCCATTCCTACGCCCATTTCGGAACACGCTTTTGCGAGATTCTTATTGATCGCAACGGCACCGTCGAATCCGCCCGTTATTGCGTTTACGATGAAGGGGAACTCAAGTTTTTTTCCCAACACGACAGAAGATGTGTCGATGTCATCGTAATCCAATTCCGGCAGCGCTTCATGTATTAATCTGATGTCATCCCAGTATCTGTAACCGGGAGTGACATTCTCGTTGAGTGTTATGTTGATGTGGTCCGCTTTTCTTCCTTCTATTCTGGCCATATCATTCACCTTCTGCCCTGGTGCAGGGGACATCTTCTCCTTTCAGAAGTGCCAGTAATCTGTTTCTGACTGTACCGTTGACAAGAATGCAGTCTCTGTCATCACGGCATACGCTGAGCATTGTCTCAATCTTTCCGCGTACTCCGCCAGTTACATCCGCAACGGTGATTTCTGTATCCGTATTCTTCAGCGTATCGGAATTTACGTATTTCAGTAATTTCGCATTCGGATTTGTCTTCGGATCGTGATCGAATAATCCGTCTACGTCCGAAACAAATATCACGCAGTCTGCGTCGAACATATCGGCGAGAATTTTCACAATCTGATCTCCGGAGCATATTGCGAATCCCAATTTTTTGTCCTGAACAACATCTCCGAACATTACGGGCATTATTCCTTTCTCAACCATGGATCTGAGGACATAATCATCACTGATTTTCAGAATTCTGTCTTCCATGAAGAATGCGGAACCGGGGGGTACTGACACTGCAGGTATTCCCGCTTCGATCAATTCCTTTACGACCATTGAGCTCAGATCTCTGGTATCGTAACACACCTGCGCTGCGGCGGATATCTGATTCTTATCTATGTATCCTCCGTTCAGATTGAATTCTTTCGCAAGTATGTGTCCGAAGGAACCCGCTCCGTGTACGATGATGACATCTTCTCCGGATTCTTTGATCTCACGGCAGAGTCTTGCGACCGTTTCCCTGTTAAACTTACGGTACTCCGACTTATCGGTGATTACGCTTCCGCCGAGCTTGATTATCATCATCGTTTCTGCGTAAGCGAAATTAAATAATAATGGTTTGGACGCTGGCACGATAAAGCATCCGCTTATCGCAATAAATGATAAAAGTGGCCGACAGCGTTTCTGAGTTCCCGTACACTTGCGCAATACAGTAC
>CAZDCU010000041.1:0-10400 GCA_964504055.1 uncultured Methanomassiliicoccales archaeon | reverse complement strand
GGAGAAAGTCTCGGAGCACATCGGTGCGATCGAGGGCGCATTGTCCGCGAACACTGTGAAAAGTGAGACTGCAGTCAGGTTTGCAGCAGATGTAATTGCGGATGACGGAAGAGTGTTTCAGGGCCACTCCTCTGTTATCCTTACAGACCAGGTCGGACCTCCGGGACTGTTGGAGCGTGGTGCGGGCGCGTAAGTTAAGGTATGAAGGAAAATACGGCGGCAAGTCCGTGTCCGCTGTGTAATCCATTGTACCCGATTTCCCGTGTATATGAATAATAAAGGGGTACACAAACAGAAAGGTAATCGTTCATGAACGGATACAACCTTCGTGTAATAGAAGAAAGATCCATGATGTCAATCATGCTCTTCCTCCTGAAAAACGGCTCATCCAGAAAGATGGATGTGTACGAGAACGTGTCCAAGAGTCCGAGAATGGCAGAGAAACTCGACATCTTGCAGGACAACGGCCTCATCGTCATGAGGAAAGGTCCGCCGACCATGGTGGAGCTGACACCCACAGGACTGACAATATCTCAGCACCTGTCCGAAATAGAGGATCTCCTCCGTACTGAAAAAGTACAGGAACCGTGATCCGCCCCCTTAACAAACAGATTATATCAGGGTCTTCGACACGACGGCCGTACCGCCTCCGTAGTACGGCCGTTGTTTCGAAGGTGTTTTTGTAAAATTCCTTCATAACAATAATATCATACGAACCGATAATCGGTTTCTATGGAACTCATTCTTCTGCTGTCGCTGATCATCGTAGGTCTGGTCGCAGGTCTTTTAGGTGCATTGTTCGGCATAGGCGGAGGAATAATTATCGTACCGCTGCTGACAATCTGTTACGGTCTGTCCGCGGCGGATGCCGCGGCAGTGAGTCTCGTCGGTATTGTGGCAACATCCGTAGGCGGTACTGTATACTATATGGACAAAGGAGTCACGAACATACGTTTGGGCCTGCTTCTCGAAATAAGTACTGTGATAGGTTCCGTGATAGGTGTGTTCCTCGCCCTCGCCACCGAGAGCTGGGTCATTATGGTTGTTTTCTCCACTGTGATGATTCTTACCGCAGTTAAGATGCTCATCAATCCTTCCGCGGATATTCCGGATAAGGAAGACGGGGAGTTTGCGTACAACGATCTGAAAGAAAACAAAACCGTCCGTTACGATATAGAACATAAGAAAATAGGATTCTCCACATGTGTTGTTGCCGGAGTGATTTCTTCCATGACAGGCGTCGGAGGCGGACTGATTAAAGTTCCCGTAATGAACATGGTGATGAAAGTCCCCATGAAGGCTGCAGTCGCTACAAGCAACTATATGATAGGTATCACCGCATTCTCGGGTTCCATTCTTTACTTCCTGAGCGGTCACGTGGAATTACAGACTGCGGGATTCGTTGCAATCGGAACGTTCCTCGGTGCGATGATCGGAAGCCGTCTTTCAAGGAAATTCGACACATCTTCCATGAAGAAATATTTCTCAATACTCGTTCTTGCAATTGCAGCCGTTATGCTTCTCGAGGCAGGTGGTGTCCTGTGAATATGGAACAGCTTACTGCCAAAGTGATGAAAACTTCCGTTATAGTCAGTATAATTCTGATCGTAATAGGGCTGACATTGGATCTTACCGGTGTAACACAGGCTGTACTGTATGCGGGAATTGCATTACTGATCGTATGTCCTCTCTTCGGTGTAATCGTAACAACAGGCTGTCTTATCAAAAAGAAGGAAAAACAGTGGGTTGCCGTAGCTTTCATCCTGATTTTGATATCCGTCATAAACATGACGATTTCCGTAATGATGATGAAATGATTCGTAACATTTCATAAAATCGGATTGTTTATCGTAGACAAATCATCAAAATCTGATAATAGATTAATATATGCGATGCATATCCTTAAACAGAATCAGGAGAGCATCGGTAATATGACAGACAACCTAGACAGCCGCATATTGGAGATACTGAAGAAGGACTCCAGGTGTCCGTTCGTCGATATAGCTGCGAAACTCAACGTATCCGAGGGAACAATCAGAAGCAGAGTACGCAGACTTACCGAGAGCGGAGTAATCAGAGGATTCACTATCAAGACAAGCTCGAAGAACGTCAAAGCTTTAGTCGAAATCCGTATCGATGTCAACACCGACACGGAAGACATCGCAAGGGAACTTGCGGAATACTCCGGAGTTTCGGAGGTTTACGAAGTTACGGGAGATCAGGATATCATCGCAATTGTCGATGTGGAATCTTCGCATCAGCTTAACGAAATTATCGAGAAGGTAAGGCATTACGACAGTATCATCAGTACGCGTACCCGTCTTATTCTGAAGGAACACGTGGGGGCGGTCTGATGTTCGGCGGAATGGCAACGGCATTGATTACGCCTTTCAGAGACGACGGTTCCGTCGACGAGGACGGATTGAGAAGATTGGTGGATTTCCAGGAAGAGAACGGTGCAAATGTTCTCATTCCGTGCGGTTCTACAGGAGAATCCGCAACACTGAGCCACGAGGAACATATCCGTGTTGTCGAGATCGTAAGAGATCAGGCGAAACACGCAAAGATTATCGCAGGTGCCGGAAGTAACTCTACGGCTGAGGCTGTGTATCTCAGTAAGGCATCCGCAGATCTCGGATGTGACGGAATTCTTTCGATTTCTCCGTATTATATCAAGCCTACACAGGAAGGTATTTATCAGCACTACAAGACAATCAGCGAAGCTATCGACATTCCGCTGATTATCTACAACGTGCCGGGAAGGACCGGAAGCAACGTTTCCGCCGAAACAACATTGAGACTTGCGGAATTACCCAATATCGCGGCAATAAAGGAAGCAAGCGGTAACGTCAATCAGATTCAGGAGGTCCTCTGCAGAAGGCCCAAGGGATTCGAAGTTCTCTCGGGAGACGACGGACTTACATTCGCACTCATGGGAATGGGCTGCGACGGAGTGATTTCCGTAGCTGCAAACTGCTGTCCCCGCTCTATGAGCCAGATGATCAGTCTCTGCAAACAGGAGAGGTACCTTGAAGCAAGGGAAATCCACTTCAAGCTTATGCCCCTGTTCAGTGATCTTTTCATTGAATCCAACCCGATACCGATTAAGTACGTCATGAAGAGACTCGGATACGGAAACGGAAAGCTCAGGCTTCCGTTGACGGAACTTTCCGCAAAGAACCGTCCGATACTTGATATGGACATCGCCAAACTGGGATTGATATGATCAATCTGGTCGTCGGAGGAGCGACAGGAAGGTTGGGCCGCTTAGTGTGCGGTCTCGCGGCGGAGTCCGAAGATGTCGACTTAGTCGGAGCGACGGTTTCCGCCTCCGGCGGAAACGTCGGAAAGGAGATGTTCGGAATCAAAGCATCCGCACCCGAGGATTTGATGAAATTACTCGACAATGCCGATGTTTATGTAGATTTAACAACCCCTTCCGCAGCATCGGAGATTATAGCGGACGTACCCGCAACAGGTACAAACGTAATCTTAGGCACCACAGGTATCGGAAAGGATGTAATTCAGAACTTATCCGATAAAGTTGCGGAATACGGAGTTTCCGGAATAGTTTCCGCAAATTTCTCCAGAGGAGTCAACGTTTTCTGGAAGATGTGCGGTATAATGGCATCCGCTTTGGAAGGATACGATATCGAAGTAATAGAGACGCATCACCGTCACAAGAAGGACGCACCCTCGGGTACTGCAATGGAGGCTGTACGCAGGATGCAGTCCGTAACGGGTATAAACGATCTCGAATACGGCAGACACGGCGTGACCGGTGAGAGAGGAAATGAAATATGTATTCACTCGGTCAGGGCCGGTGATGTCTACGGTGACCATACTGTCATGTTCGGCGGCGGTATGGAGACACTTGAACTGAAACACAGGGCAGTCTCGCGCGAAGTATTCGCAGTAGGCTGCATGGATACTGTGAGATGGATCGCCGGCAGGAAAGATGGTAAGATGCATTCGATGGATGAGGTGTTCGGCTTATGATTACGGTTCTCAAATTCGGAGGAACCAGCGTAGGTTCCGCAGAGGCGATAATGAGATCTGCGGGCATCATCACACGTGAGAAAGGTAAGAAAGTAGTCGTTGTTTCCGCAATGTCCGGAATAACGAACTTCCTGGTACATGCAGTGGAAGATCCCACAACGGACATGGAATCCGTTTTCACCCAATTCAGGGAGAAGCACATCGACACCGCGAAAGAGATTCTTTCGGATGAACTGATGAACGAATTCATGAAAGAATTCGAGGTGCGTTTCAGTGCGTTCAAAGCACTGCTGACGGACCCGAAGATGAGGGATGACAAGTACTTCACAGACGATGTCACATCGCAGGGAGAGAGATTCTCTTCATTGCTACTGTCATTCGCAATCCGCACACTGGGTTACAAATCCGTTGCACTGACATCTGAGACAGCGGGCGTATTCGCAATCGGAAAACCGTTAACGGGTTCATGCGATCTTAAAAAGACCGCCGCAAGGATGAATATGAAAGTCAGACCTCTCCTGGACGACGGTATTATTCCCGTTATCACGGGATTCTACGGTGTAAGCGAAGAAGGAAGGCCTCTCACATTCGGAAGAGGCGGTTCCGATTATGCCGCAGCCGCAATCGGTAATGCATTAGACGCAGACTCCATCGAAACATGGACGGATGTCGACGGATTCATGTCCGCAGACCCGAGGCTTGTACCTACCGCTGTCGTAATAAGAGAGATGAATTTCAACGAAGCGGCCGAGCTGGCTCATTTCGGTGCGAAAGTTCTCCACCCGAGGACAATCGAACCTGCAAGAATGAAACACATCCCGGTTTGGGTTAAAAATTCATACAAACCCGAGGAACCCGGAACGCAGATTCATCAGATTAAGACACCCGGAGACACGGCACTGAAGAGTGTCGCGATGAAGATGGATCTTTCAAGACTGACAATCATTTCCGGAGAAATCTCCTACAAACAGGCAACTGTCGCAAGAATTATGGAGAAATTCGCAGAGGCGGAAATTGTCATCTACGCAATTTCCACATCGTTATCATCGATTGCATTCCTGATTCACAGTCTTGACGTAAACAAGGCGCTGAAGTATCTCAACGAATTGGATAATGACGACATCGAAAGAATAGACGTCAGAAGTAATTTCTCATTAATCTGCGCAGTCGGAGACGGTCTGCTGCACAGGGTGGGATTCTGCGGAGATGTGTTCAAAGCGGTCAAAGACGTAGGTGCAAGCGTTGAGATGATATCCGAAGGAGCATCCGAGGTTTGTCTCAACTTTGTTGTTTCAACAGACATGGCTGCAAATGTTGTCAAAACACTGCACAGGAACTTCATAGACGGTGACAAAGCATGATGAGAGACTTCGAGGGCAGAGACGGAGTAATGATCTTCGGCGGTATGCCCGCAACGGAGATTGCCGGAAAGTTCGGCACTCCTGTATATGTCACAGACGAGAACATCCTCAGAGAAAATTACCGTAAGATCTACGGAGCATTTTCCCGTTTCATGGAGACAGAGATTCACTATGCATGTAAAGCAAACACGAATCTCGCAATCCTCAGGATTCTGGAGCAGGAAGGCAGTCACATCGATGCCGTTTCCATAGGGGAAGTTCTTACCTGCATCAAAGCGGGATTCTCTCCCGACAGAATAATGTACACGGGTGTGAACGTTTCCGATAAAGAATTAAAAGAGGTAGTCGACACCGGATGTAAGATCAATGTCGATTCCGAAAGCGAATTGGAAAGACTGGCAAAGATTCTCGGAGACAGATGTAAAGGATTTCCGTTATCCTTCCGTATCACTCCCGGCGTGGCATCGGGACACGGTGCAAAGGTCATGACCGGCGGTAAGGGCGCCAAATTCGGTATCCCCTACGACAGGGTCATGGACGCATATGCCAGAGCGAAGGAATTGGGATTTGACATCAAAGGAATTCACGCTCATACGGGATCCGGAGGAAACACCGTCGATCCGTTCCTCGATGTTACCGAAGTTCTCGCGGAATTCGCCAACAGGCTGAGAGATGAATTGGATATTCATTTGGAATTTATCGACATCGGCGGCGGATACGGCGTACCGTACAAGCCTCAGGAAGAGGAATGCGATGTTGATGAATTGGGTGCGGAAATTACGGATATGATTCTTGAAGAGACAGATGTCAAAAAAATCTGCCTCGAACCCGGAAGATACATCATCTGCGATTCCACAATTCTTCTTGCTACGGTGAACGATGTGAAGGATGCCGGAACCAAGAAGTACGTAGGAACAGACGCAGGTTTCAACACGCTGATACGTCCTGCATTCTATGATTCATATCACTATGTGGCACTTGCCAACAAATTCAATAAAGCATGTGTTGCGAAATATGATGTTGTAGGTCCTATCTGCGAATCGGGAGATTACATCGCACATGACAGAATCTTACCCGATCCGAAGGAAGGAGACATTCTCTGTGTTTACAACGCAGGTGCGTACGGATTCTCGATGTCTTCAAGATACAACTCAAGACCGTTATGTGCCGAAGTTTTGGTGAAAGACGGCAATGCGGAGCTCATCAGGAGTGCCGAGACCGTCGAGGATCTGTGGAAACATCAGATCATCCCGGAGAGACTCAGATGAAATTCTTCAAGTACGAAGGTATCGGAAACGATTTCGTCGTTCTTGACGGATTGAACGGCAATCTTGCTATCAACACCGAATTCTGCAAAAAAATGTGCGACAGGCACTACGGCATAGGTGCCGACGGTGTTCTGTACGTCATGCCCGGAGAAGACGGTTCCGACATCACCATGAGAATAATCAACGCCGACGGAAGCGAGGCGGAGATGTGCGGTAACGGAATCAGATGCGTTGCGAAATACGCATACGATTACGGAAAAGTTTCCGGAAAGGAATTCGTTATACACACGCTCAGAGGAAATCTTAAGATAAAGGTTGACACGGAAAACAGCAAAGTGAAGACTGTCACGGTCAATATGGGCGAACCCATGCCGGGTTCACCCGGCACGGGACCGTCAGGAAAGTTAACCGTCGAAACAAAAGAAGGTAACGTAACGGGATACTGCGTATCAATGGGAAATCCCCACTTCGTTACATTCGATGAATTATCGGAAGAAAAGACAGACGTTCTCGGTCCGATATTGGAATGTCATAAAGTCTTCCCTATGAAGACAAATGTGGAATTTGTTAAAGTAAAGGATAACAAAATCCACATCCGTGTCTACGAACGCGGAGCGGCATGGACCTTAGCCTGCGGAACAGGCGCATGTGCCACAACAACCGCAGCTGCACTGAACGGATTGGTTCCGTTTGACAAACCGATCGATGTGGAACTCCCCGGCGGATGGCTGAGGATAACCGTTGATAAAGATCTGAAATACGTTATGATGGAAGGCCCTGCAACGTTCGTGTACGCAGGGGATTATGAGGTGCAATTATGAAATATGAATTTGCGGAAAGGCTGCAGAGACTGCCTCCGTATCTTTTCGTAAGGTTGGAGGAGATGACCGCCAAAAAAAGGGCGGAAGGTATCGATATCATTGATTTCGGAATAGGAGATCCCGATCTTCCCACGCCCGAAGCAATCGTTGACGAAATGTGTAAAGAAGCACACGTCAACGCAAATCAGAAGTATTCTTCATCCGCAGGCGAAAAAGAGCTGAGAGTTGCGGTTGCGGAATGGTACAAAAAGAGGTACGGCGTAACAGTAAATCCCGATACACAGGTTTGTGTTACGATAGGATCGAAAGAAGCGATCTTCAACATCGCACAGTCTTTCGTAAATCCCGGAGAGACAATCATCGCACCGAGCCCCGGTTATCCCGTATATTCCGGAGCATCTACCATTTTCAACGAAGCGAAATGTGTGAAAGTTCCCCTCAGAGCCGAGAAGGATTGGCTTCTTGACGTGAATGAATGTCCCAAGGGCGCAAAGATGCTGTACATCAACTACCCGAACAATCCCACAGGTGCGACATGCGATAAGGCGTACCTGAAGAAAGTCTACGATTGGTGTCAGGAAAATAATACTATTCTCTGTGTCGACGACGCATACTGCGAGATGACATATGACGGATATCAGGCACCTTCTATTCTTGAAATAGGAGAAAACGCAATCGAATTCGGTTCGTTCTCAAAGACGTTCAACATGACAGGATTCAGACTCGGATATGCGGTAGGACATCCCGATCTTATTGCGGGACTGAAGAAATGCAAAGGACAGATCGATTCCGGAGCACCGATTTTCATTCAGAAAGCGGCGGTAAAAGCACTGAGTATGTACGGTGAGCACGGAGAAGCACCCGAAGACGTCAGGAAGAATATGGCAGAGTATTCCGAAAGAAGGGAAGTACTCGTCAACGGTCTGAGAGAATTGGGATTCGACGTGAAGATGCCGAAAGGTACGTTCTACATTTGGTTCGATTCCAAATGCAAGACATCTTTGGAGTTTACGGAAAAGATGTTGGAACTCGGTATCGTGGTCACACCCGGTTCCGGATTCGGCGAATCCGCGGAAGGCTATGTGAGAATGACAGTCACACAGCCGATTCCGAGGATAAAAGAGGCCCTCCGCAGAATGAAGGAAGGCCTCAGCTGATCTTTCTTCCGACGACTAAAACAATTAACACAACGGCGAGGACGGATGCAATTGCGGCCGCGGGAATCATCGGATTCCCGCCCCCGTCGGTTTTTATCGGAATCCATTCCGCATAGACGTTGATATCAACATTCAGTCCTTCTGTGTAAGGTATTTTTTCGCCGTCAATCAGGATGTACCAGCCGCCGAAAGTGTATCCGTCTCTTGTCGGTGTTTCGGAAATTCCCGAAGAATCTCCGATGCGCCAAATCTTCTTACCTTCACTGTCGATGTAGAACCTGTGTTCGTACGTCTTCTTCTCGGTTTTGTCTCCTTCTTTTGTATCATCCGGGGATGTTTCTTCGGAAGGGTCGGTTACGGGTGTTGTGCCGCCTCCCTCTGAAGAACCGCCGCTTTCGTCGGATACTTCTTTCCATGATGCGTAGACATCGGTATTGGTTTTGATGTTGACAGTGTATGGTACTTTTTCACCGTCAATATAACAGTACCAGTAATCAAATTCCCAACCTTCTCTGGGCTCAGCTGCGGGAAGTGTGGTGAGATCGGGTGCATCAAATTTACTGTAAATTTTTCCGTCCTCATCGAGATAGAATTTTATCACATTGACAGACCACATTGCACAGTAGTCTGTGTCGTCTGTTACTTTGCCTGTGAAATCTTCCGCTGTTGATGATATCCATTTGACGAATGAGTAACCTGTTCTGGAGGGATTTGTCTCCGGAACGGTGACAACTCCCGTTGTTTCATATTCTTTATGGACAATGCCGTCGGGATCGCAAAGGAAACGTACCTTGAATATCGTCTTAATCCACGAACCGTAGACATCAACATCTCTTCCGATATCGCCTGTGAATTTTATTTTATCCTCACCGGATTTATAGTACCAGTAATCGAATTTCCAACCGTATTTTTCCGTAGGTACGGGGAGGTCGGTAAGTTCCGGCCCTCTGTATTCCTGGCAGGAAGTTTCTCCTTCTTTAGAGTAGAACCTAATTGTGTTCTCTTTCCAGTCAGGGAAATAATCTGTATCTTTTGTTACGGAATCATTGTATTCTCCGTCGGAAGATTTCCAACACACAAAGGAATAACCTGTTTTGGTGGGATTCACTGTCGGTTTGTCGAATGTTCCGTCTGCCTTACTTTCGCTTGTGTGTATGACGGTTCCTCCGTCATCATCGAAGAAACGTACGTTGAATATCGTCTGTGTCCATGATGCATATACTTTGACTTCTTCTCCGAAACCGCCGATGAATTTTATCTTCGTATCATTGTCGTAATAGTACCAGTAATCGAATTTCCAACCATATTTTGCGGGGTTCGGAAGTTCTTTCAGTAAATGTGCATCATATTCAAATTCGGCCTTTGTATCGCTTTCATTGAGGTAGAATGAGATTATGTGTACTTCTCTCCAGTCGGGGAAGTAATCAGTATCGTCGGTTACTGTGCCTGTAAATTCTTTGTTTGATGATGTAATCCAACGTACGAATGCATATCCCGGTTTTTCGGGTGCGACGGGAGCGGTTACACTTCCCTCTGTCTTGCATTTAGATACAATACTTCCGTCATCGTTATAGAAATTCACCTGAAATACTGTCTTAATCCATTTTGCATAGACGCTGTTGCTGTCTTTGTTGTCAAGAGTGTATTCTGTTTCAATGCCGTTTGAATAATAGTACCAGTAATCGAATTTCCAGCCTTCTCTGGTTGAAGGAATCGGTAATTCTGTGAGTTTCAGAGTTTCATATTCATCATAAGATTCTGCATCTTCGTCGAGATAGAATCTTACTTTGTTGG
>CAZDCU010000040.1:0-10576 GCA_964504055.1 uncultured Methanomassiliicoccales archaeon | reverse complement strand
GTGATGAATCCGGGGAGCCTGGGGCCGAGCATGATATCCTTCACGCCGAGACTGAGCAGTGCCAGCAGTACAAGTACAGCCTTCTGTTCGTACCAGGATATGTTAAATGACAACGGAAGTCCGTTTACGTCTGTTCCGAATGCTTCCGCCAGTGCATTTGCGATAACGACCAGTGAGTAGCAGTCGTTACACTGTCCCGCGTCGATGATCCTGGGGATGCCTCCGATATCCCCGAGATCCAGGCTGTTGTACCTGTATTTGGCGCATCCTGCCGTGAGGATGACGGTGTCAGAGGGAAGTTTCTCGGCGAATTCTTTGTAGTATTCCCTTCCCTTCTCCCTTCCGTCGCATCCGGCCATGACGACGAATTTCTTTATCGCACCGCTCTTAACGGCACCGATCACTTTGTCCGCAAGTGCAAGTACCTGGTTGTGTGCGAGACCTATGGTGAGGTCCTTTCCTCCGATGTCCTTCGGCGCTGCGCATTTCTTCGCTTTTTCAATCACAGCGGAGAAATCCTTCTTTCCGTTCACGGATTCGATGTGACATACTCCTTTTACACCCGAGGTGCCTGTGGTGTAGAGCCTGTCTTTGTACGAATCTCTGGGGATGAGGACACAGTTCGTGGTAGCGACTATGGGTCCGTTGAATGACTCGAAGTCATCCTTCTGGGCGTACCATGCGCCGCCGTAGTTGCCTTTCAGATTGTCATATTTCTTGAACGCGGGGTAAGCGTTCGCGGGCAGCATCTCGCCGTGGGTGTAGACGTCGATGCCTGTGCCTTTTGTCTGTTCGAGCAGCTGTTCCAGGTCCCTGAGGTCGTGACCGGTGATCAGTATTCCGGGATTCTTTCCGGCTTTGGTGCTTACGACGGTTAATTCAGGGTTGCCGTAAGTCTCCGTGTTGGCCTTATCGAGAAGTCCGAGACACGTTACACCGACTTTTCCGCACTCCATGTTGAGTGCGACGAGTTCATCCGCAGTCTTCGCTTCAGGGAGAGCGGAGAGTGCTTTGACGATGAAATCAGTCACAGATGCGTCCCTGTATCCCAGTACCGCGGCGTGGTGGTAATATGCCGCCATCCCCTTGATACCGAAAAGGAGTAACTCTTTCAGCGATCTGAGGTCTGCGTTCGAATCCAAAGATTCAATGTCGGTACATCTGATCTTAACATCTCCGATGAGAGCTTTCACTTTCGCAGTCTGCTCTTTGATACGGTCGATGTCGAAGTTTGTGTTTGTGAGCGTCATGAAGAGACCGTCGACGATGAGATCTGTATCTTTCTCTCCGACGTTACCTTTGGAAGCAAGTTCGATCATTGTTCCGATGAGCAAATCCTGAGCTTCCGCGAGCTCCGCATTCTTTCCGCACACTCCGTTTTTGACACAGCCTGTACCGGCTATGGTTTCCTCGCATTGTCTGCACAGCAAGTTCAATCACCTTCGGTATCAATTTGATACTAAGTATGTAAATGATACTTGGCTATATATATCGGAAAGTTTCTGAACGGTAACTATGGATCACGGGTGCACAGTGTACCGTACGATGGAATATCTTTCGAAAAGATGGGCTGTACTGATATTGCATGAATTAAGCAAAGGAGAAGAATGGAAGAGATTCTCCGATATCAAGAAAAAAATGCCTGACATAACTCCCAAGGTGCTTACGGAACGTCTCAGAGAATTAACCGAAGAAGGATTGATTGAGAACCGCGTGGATGCTTCTTCCGTTCCTGTGAAGAGTGAGTACAGACTTACTCCCGCGTCATGGGAACTGATGGATATTGTTCACGATCTTAAGATGTGGGCGCTGAAGTGGAAGATAGACAATCCCGCGTGTGCGGGACAGTCGTGCAGGATCTGCACGCTGTGAGTGTTTTTCTTTATCTTTCTTTTATCCTTTATTGGGAAGAGAATATGGGTGATACCTGTCCGCAGAGCGGACAGGTATCACTCTCACTGTTTCTTTTCTCCGAGACTGCGCATGGCGGCGACGGTCGCCGCCCTCAGTGCGGACGGTGTGTCTTTACCTTCGCCGAAGATTATTACGTCGCCCTCGGAAGGATTTGCCGATTCGATTATTTTCTCTGCGGATTCGGGATACATTTCCGAAATATCGGTATCCGGAGGCATCAGCAGTCTTCCGTTTCTGTAGACCACTGTGGTACATCCCAATCCTCCGGCGTATATGCCGCAGTCTCTCTGCAACATGCCGTTTGTTATGCTTTCCGCCGAATCGATTACTTTCACGGCCGCCTGCACTCCTCCGACGGAGCATTCGGGCAATGTGCAGTCGGCAAGAGATATCGGACACGAATCCATGAATTTCTTTCCCGTTGTGCTTAACACGGAACCGGTACGGTAGATGTCAACGAGTCCGGATGCGGACAGTGTTTTCAGTATCGACCTGATACTTCCGTATCCTACGCCTATTTTCTCCGCGAGGGCTTCTCTTCCGCATCTGCCGTCTCTGCCCATAATCATCAGCGCAGAGAGAAGATCGGCATCCATGTACCTCTGGGTCTTTGCGGAATCGTCTTCGTATGAAATTCTCAGTCCTCCGCGGTTGATGTCAATCATTCCGGTAATGTCTCCTGCAGTTTCACTGTCTGAGAAAGGGAAATCACTGCATCGGATATAAATTGGATGTATATTCCATTACGTCCAACTGACTTATCCAGAGATAAGTTCGGTTAATGCGTTAACAGTATGTCGGAATCCAACTGCGTTCCTTATTTATCGGGCACGCCGTATCCTACAGGTCATGAATAGCACGCGCGGTAGACTGTTCGATGTCTTTACGGCGGAGAGTGCAGTCTGCTGCGATGTGCTAATCATGTAACCGGTCCGAGAACCGGTTACGGGTGATTTACATGACAAACAGGAATGATTTGATAGGCATCCTGTCGTTCATCGCAGTCGTCACGGTAATTTTTACCGCAGTAGGGCTGTCGGTTTCCGACGGAGTGGCCGGAGAAGGTGATGCGTCTGTTCCATATGAGGTTGCGGGCCAGACAATCACAATCACCGGCGATATTACAAGCGCAGACGTGATAAATATAGATGATGCGACATGGGCCGGCATCACGACAGTGGTCGTTAAGGATACCGTCACATCGATTGCAGACAACTCACTGTCCAAAGCGACGGCGGTTACCAAGATTACAATACCCGCATCGTTCAAAGACAGTATGGCAAAGATCTTCGGTGCAGGTTACGACAAGGCTACTGTCGAGTACAAAGATGCCGACGGCATGATCGATGTGTACATCGGAAGAGGTGTGACTCAGATTAAGAGTACTTACAAAGGCAACAGTAAAGTGAAATCTGTATTCATACCGGCTGAAGTAGAATCGATGACAGGGGCCGGAGTATTCGCAGACTGTACCGCACTGACAACAGTCACATTCGAGAAAGGTTCTAAGATTACATCGATTGCGGCAGAAGCCTTTTCAAGTTGCAGCGCACTGAAATCGGTAACTCTTCCGGACAAACTTACAACTATCGAAAGGGCTGCTTTCGAGGATGTAAAAAAGATTGAATCGATTGATTTCCCGGATTCACTGACCAATATAGGTAACTACGCATTCAGCGGATGTAAGTCACTGACATCAATCACTCTTCCTGAATCGGTGACACTCAATCTCAATTCATTTAAAAACTGTACCGCGCTGAAAGAGGTCGAATTTGCCGGAAGCGGACCGAAGAGTATCGCCCCGACTGCATTCGCAGGTTGTACGGCTTTGGAATCGGAAATAATTGCGGACGGCGTATTGTGCAATGCATCTCCCTCCGAAGACGGAATATATGTTGTTCCCGAAGGCGTGAAGGAAATTATTGCGAGTGCGTACCAATACAGGACGAATATGACCAAGATCACATTCTCATCCACCCTTGAAACGATTGCCGCAAGTTCATTTGTAAACTGCACCAAATTGGAAACGGTAGAAGGGCTGACTGCAAATGTGGAAATCAAGAACAACGCATTCGCCGGAACGCCTCTGAAAGAAGCGCTTATCATAGAAACAACATTGGTTTATGTTTCGGAAAAGGCATCCGGTGAGAGCTATACAATTCCCAAAGAAATTACCAAAATAAGCGATTACGCATTCGCAAATAACACTGCAATTAAATCAGTCAAGTTCGAGTGCGACGCGACCACATTGGAATTGGGTACATACATTTTCAGCAAATGTACAAATCTTGCAACTGTCGAACTTCCGAAAGGAATTACATTCATTTACACAGGAATGTTCAGCGGATGTACAGCATTGAAATCATTCACAATACCGAGCACGGTTACAAACATTTACGCCAGTGCATTCGCATCGACAGGTCTTGAAGAAATAACAATACCTTCAACGGTAACCACAATGGAGAAGAACGCATTCCAGAAATGTGAATCTCTGAAGAAAGCAGTCTTTGAAGGCTCCGATATCAAATTCATCACACAGACATCAAGCGGAAAAACGGAATCGTCCTACATCTTCTCCGGATGTACGAGCCTGACTGATGTGACACTTCCTTCAAACCTCGAGACCATACCCACAGCTATGTTCTCGGGCTGTAAGGCACTGTCGACAATCAGTATCCCCACAACCGTTACTGAAATCGGTCAGTCCGCTTTCTCCGGTGTAGCCATCACCGAACTCAAACTCCATGAAGGACTTCTTGTCATCGGTACCAACGCATTCAGGGAATGTACCAAACTTACAACAGTTGAGATCCCGTCGACATGCTGTCCCAAGACAGGTACCAGTTGGAATGCAAAAGGCGGTCTGAATTCATACACATTCTACAAATCCGGTGCCGAGACCGGTATGAATGTCACCATTCACGGTAACACATACATCGGATCATATGTCTTCTACAATGTAAAGATTAACGAGCTGTACCTTGACGGTACGCCGACAATCGACAGTAATGCATTCAAAAACGCTACAGTCGGAAAGATTGTCGTCAGCGGCGGAGTCGGTTTCAACTGTACGTCTGTCAATGTGATTAAAGACAAAATCGCAGACGGAAAACTCACAGTTTACACCAAGAACGGAGAGGAATACACAGAATATTCGATGATTGTCAGCAACAGTGCGGCAGATAATACACTCACAATCGGAAAGGATGTATTCGCAATCGCACCCTCCGTGATGAAAGGCACAGGCCTTACGGGAATTACCGTAGACCCCGAAAACAAATTCTTCACGCTGAAGGACGGAGCACTTTACTTTGAATCCAATAACACAAAAGCCGATGAATTGGAAGATGCAACGTTGATCACCGTACTGAGAGGTACAACCGACAGTCCGGTCACGGATTTTGTTATCCCCGACGGCGTGAAAACAGTCGCACCTTATGCATTTGCCGGGAGCAGCACCGAAATGAACACTGTCACAATCGGAAAATCCGTCAAGTATCTCGACAGTTTCTCACTTACAGGTATCAAAGCGATTCTTATCGCTTCGGAGGATTCCGTACCTGATTACGATGCATACGTAGCCGGAGCGAACGGTACTGTGCTGTTCTTATCTCCGAATGCCACATGCAAGATTGCAGAGAAATACATGTACGATGTAAGTACACCTGCACTCTCCTTCGGAGGATACTACCTCAAAGACGGAGACAGCGTACTTGCAGTCAAGATTATGGAAGGTACCGTGAAGGCCATATCTATGAGCGGTACCGATTCCGCGAAGAAAGTGACGATAACCCTCAATGATGATTATGCCCAGAGTCAGAAGGACATGGTTGTGAAAGAGGGGTGGGCCATAACAGACAAAACGCCTGCAATAACCGTGAATTCCGACGGAACATATTCTGTCACTTTGGATTCTACAGCTCCGAAGATGCTGACAGTAACAGGTGTCGAACTCAACAGATACAAGATTACGGTTGCAGACAGTCCGTCGTACAAAGTATCATTCTCGGTAGTCAACACCGATGTAGTCGTACTCGGCACCGATGTTCGTTTCACCGTGACAGTATCCGACGGATACAACGGCGACAAGATCGCCGTTAAGGTCGGAGAGAACACACTCGAAGCCGTTGACGGAATTTACACATTCACAATCACAGACAATGTGACAATTACCATTTCCGGAATAACGCTCGGAGACAGATACACTGTAACATTCGACTCCAACGGAGGATCCGATGTAGCCAAACAGACAATTATTCCCGGATACACAGCGGAATTCCCTGCGAACCCCACGAACGGAGACAAAGTCTTCTTCGGATGGTACGCCGAAGACGAACTGTATGATTTCGCATCGGCAGTTAACGGCAACATTACGCTGAAGGCAAAATGGATCTCCGCGGATACCGAGAAAGTTAAGATTTCGGTCAAAGCGGAGAACGGTACCGTTACGGCACGTTCGCTGAATGACAACAGTATCATCACAGGTGAGGTCTACAAGGGCACAACTGTTTCCTTCGTATTCACACCGAAGACCACAGGTTACGAAGTACTTTCGTGGAAGGTCGGAACCGCAACAGAGAGCACAAATGCTGTCGTGAAGACGATGACAGTTGACAGTAACACAGAGGTTTACGTCTCATCTGTTTACAGCGTATCTTCATTCCCGTACCTCGAGACCGACATCAAGACTCCTGTAAGCGGCGACACATACAAGATGGCATGGAAAGCCAAAGGAACTGTCGGTTTCAACGGCATGGTTTACACTCCGTCCATCCTCGGCGATTACGTCTATGCATGGTCCGGTAACGAAATTTTCAAGATTTCACTTACTGACGGTACAATCGTTAAGAAAGTGGATACAGGCATCACTGTAACAGGTTACTACAACCTCGTCACTGTCGGTAACGGATACGTCCTTGCGGGACTTGCGGGACAGGTTTACGATACCGATCTCAACCCTGTGTTCAGACTGTACACCGATGACAGCACATATGTCACCGAGCGTAAGGCATACTACAACGAAGGTTACTTCTACATATTCACAGAGAAGAATGTGTACAAGTTCAAAGCAACGGATGCGGATCCGACTACCAACAATAAACAACTCCCCGATGTATCCAACGCAACGAAGTATCAGCACTACATTGCATCCTACCAGGGACAGTCGAACCTGATATTCACCGATAAGTTCGTTATCGGACTGGAAATCGGCGGAGAAAGTTCGGAGAAGAGGTATGCCGTAACATACGATCTCGAAACACTCAATGTCATTGACAGTTACGAGTTCACGGGATTGGAAACAGCCAACCTCAACACAGGTTACATCAGCTACTACAACGGCGTGTTTTATCTCAACACCTACTCTCCCGGTTCGAGCATGTTCGGAACAGCCGACGGTAATTGGATCAGTCTCGGAACGATTGAATTGGGCGATGACGGTAAATTCAACCAGGTTACAGCACGTTACTACGACCTCGGAACTACAAGCTATGTTTCTTCGTTCATTGTTGTCGGCAACTACGGTTACGTCAATGCGGGTGAAGTGTTCAAAGTGTACGATGTAAAGACGATGGAATGTGTCAACTCAATCAAATCGGTTATGACCCACGGTAACATGACTGTCTCGGTACAGGGTGACAAAGTGATTGCGTACATCGTTCCGTACAAAAGTACAAAGACACTTTATGTGTTCCAGCACGATCAGACAACCAATACACTTACAGATGTAAGTCTTGTAGATGTTCTCGATACGGCTCAGTACGGTTCGCAGATTGTTCACTTCGGACCCAACGGTGAGCTGATCTACTACAACGATTCGGGATACCTGTTCTGTATTCAGTTCGGATACAAGGCAAGTTTCGTCACTTCCGACGGTACGACAACGGAAGACATCGCACACTATGCAAGCGACGTGACAGAACTTCCGGTTCTGACTAAGGAGTGGTACAGCTTCGACGGTTGGTACGCAGAATCAGATTACAGCGGTGCCAAGATTACGGCGATTCCGAAAGGCGAGAGAGGCGACTTGGTATTCTACGCCAAGTTTACCAAGATGACGTCCGATGATTTCGTCAACGGAATTAAGGTGTCTGCCTTTGCCGATAACGGTAAGAAAGCACTGTTCCAGATAGAATCTGGTAAGAACGTCACATCCGTATCTGTCGTGGTCGGTTACTCGGCATACGTTACGGTTGCGGAAGGAACATTCCTCTGCCCGACATTCACCGAGACATTTGTAACCGATGTCACCAACGGAGTCGTGGACTTCACCAACAAAGACGGTGTCCGCATGGAATCCGTTTCGGTGTTCTGCTGTTATGAGTTCGGTTCGCTTGCTTATGCCACAACAATAACAAGCGAATTCGTCCCCGTGATGTCTTCTGAAGCGGAAGTTTCTGCAGATGAAGGTGTCACACTGATGTTCGACGGTGTTGCGGTTGCAGACGGTCAGACAGTGGCCTTCGGAACCTACACCGTTACAGTCAAGGGCGATGAATCTGCAGTCTACTCCGTAAACGGAACTGCGGTTGCAGACGGTGTGAAACTGTTCTACAGCGGACAGAAGCTGACGGTAACGAAAATCTGAGCATCGGTGACGGTGAACGGATATGAACAGCAAGAAAATGTGTGCGATACTGGCCGTTGTGATGCTGGCGGCTGTCATCCCGATGACAGCTGCCGGCACCGACGGTGCCGGCAGCGTGAAATCGGGAACGGTTTCAGCCGACGGAATAACAGTGTCATACATTGATTCCGCCACGGACGGATACGGGCTGTTGGCAATATCCTACGACGAAACGCCGAAGGGGGAAACGTTCAGCATCGTCATTGACGGTGCTGCAACGGCCCCCTTCGAAAAGGCGGATCTCGGGGGATTGCTGATCCCCGTTCTTTCGGTCGGAAATCATACGATATCGGTCAGAAGCGATGCAGATGCAACCCGCACCGTTACGCTCCCTGTCGTTGTCGGGGTGACATCCGTCACCCTCGACATTACCGAGAAGGCGGTGAAGAAGGGCGAAACATTCACTCTTACGGCAACAGTTGCACCGTCCGACGTGACCGATAAAACGGTAACATGGTCTTCGAGTGACGACAATGTTGCATCCGTCGATGCTAAGGGAAAAGTCACCGCTGTGGGCGGAGGTTCCGCAGTTATCACAGCAACATCCGGCGGAAAGACTGCGACGTGTAACGTCACAGTGACAGTTGCCGTATCGGGTGTAACTCTGAACATTGCGGAGAAATCCGTCGCAACAGGTGAATCATTCACTCTTACGGCGACAGTCGTACCTTCGGATGCAACCGATAAGACTGTTACATGGACTTCAGGTAACACAACAGTCGCAACCGTCGACAGTAACGGAAAAGTCACTGCAGTCGGTGCAGGTTCTGCAGTAATCACCGCAACGGCAGGCGATAAGACAGCAACCTGTAACGTCACGGTTACAGCCCCGGTCAATCCCGACTATTCGAGTACGACCGAGAAGACAAACGAGGACGGTTCCAAGACGGTAACAGTCGAGGAAAAGAAGACAAACGAAGACGGAACAAGTTCCGAAACAAAGAAGGAAACAACAACATCCGCCGACGGAAACAAAGTGTCTTCGACGGAAACGGTCACAGTCAAAGATGAATCGGGCAACGTCAAATCGACTACCAACACAGTCGATGAAACGGTAACTTCCGCCGACGGTTCCAAGACTGAGAAAAAGACAGTTGAGGTAAAATCATCCGACGGAAGCATCGTGAAGACGGAGTCCGAGAAGAAGACTTCCAATGACGGAAAAGTAACAGAGGAAAAGAAACTCTCAATTGCCGATTCTTCATCGAAAATCACAACGGATGCGACCGCATCCGTAGATTCCGACGGAAAGGTAAGCGGAGAATCCACTGTTACCGTAACAGTCGATCCTGTCAAAACAGATACGAAAGCGGAGTACACACTCGATGCCGCAGATGCGGGAGCAATTCTGGAACAGATGGGTAATGTGACAACACTCGTAGGTGATGTCACTCCGACAGTCAAAATCGTAGCAGATGATTCCTCAAAGACATCCGAATTTACCGTCCCTGTTTCGGTTATCGCCAAGATCTCCGAATCAAAAGGTTCGCTGCAGTTTACTTCTTCAGACGGAACTGTCACGATGGATAACACCGTCGTATCGTCTCTGAAAGAGGAAGACGGCGATCTTTCGGTCCAGATTTCGAACGTTGATAAGGATACGGAACTTCCTGCGGAACAGCGCAGTAAGGTCGGAAGCAATCCCGTTGTCAGGATGACCGCAACGACACACGGAAAGGAAGTCCACGAACTCGGAGGAAACGTTACCGTATCCGTACCCTACAAACTTCCGAGCGGAAAATCCGCTTCGGATGTTTCGGCATGGTATCTCGCAGATGACGGTACGATTACCGACATGAACGGTAAGTACGACGCAGAGAACGGAGCTGTTACATTCACAACGACCCACTTCTCAATCTACACCGTAGGTATTCTGGAAGAACAGTCTGCCGCAGGAGGCAACGATAACACTTTCATGATTGTCATTGCCGTTATCGTGATTGTTCTTCTGGCACTGGGAGCGTTTTTATTCATCCGCTCAAGGAGGAACGCCGGAACCGAATGAAACTTTTCGGGGGGACGGAAGTCCCCCGTTTT
>CAZDCU010000039.1:6686-10580 GCA_964504055.1 uncultured Methanomassiliicoccales archaeon | reverse complement strand
CCCCGAACCTATATCATTTATATTATGAATCTATATCCATTTGTTATACTGGAGATTTTAGAATGGATATGTTAGTTCTTCTGGCCTTCGTCATCTACTTCATCGTAGTTCTAGGCATAGGCTTCTTCTTCTACAACAAGACACATAACATGTCCGATTATGTTCTGGGCGGAAGGGATATGAACCCCTATGTCACGGCGATGTCCGCACAGGCATCCGATATGAGCGGATGGCTGCTTATGGGACTCCCGGGATCCATCTATCTTATGGGAATGGGTCAGATTTGGATCGGAATCGGTCTCGCAATCGGTTCCTATCTTGCATGGCTGTTCATCGCAAGACGCCTGAGAAACTATTCGGAAAAATGTGAAAATTCATTGACCGTACCTACGTTCTTCTCCAACCGTTTCAGGGAGAACAAAGGATACATCAGAGCGTTCAGCGGTATTGCGACACTCTTCTTCTTTACGATTTATGTCGCATCGGGATTCGTCGCAGGAGGAAAACTCTTCCACCTTGTGTTCCCCGATATCAGTTACGAACTCGCTGCATTCATCACATGTCTGATTATTGTTCTTTACACATTCTCGGGCGGATTCAAAGCAGTATGTTGGACAGACTTCGTACAGGCAATCATGATGATTATCGCCGTTGTCGTCGTTCCTCTCGTAGCTCTCGGAGAAATCAGCGGAGGATGGGACACAGTCGCAACGACATTCGATTCCTTCGTTTCACACGGAACGGATCTCCTCTGGTCCGACGGTTCTCAGATTACGGCAATAGCGCTGTTATCCTGTCTCGCATGGGGATTGGGATATGTGGGTATGCCTCACATCCTTGTCAGATACATGGCAATCAGGAACCCCGAAGAAATCAAGGTCGCACGCCGTGTCGGTACACTCTGGGTCATTATCGCTCTCGCAGCGGTCGGATTCATCGCAGTCATCGGACGTGTCTACCTCGGCAACCCCTCGGGATTCGATTCGGAGAACGTATTCATTCAGATGGTCTCCAACCTCTTCGGCAATTCATTACCGATTATTGCGGGATTCCTTTACGCTGCGATTCTTGCCGCAATTATGAGTACAGCCGATTCACAGTTGCTTGTTGCGGCATCCGCTGTCACCAACGATCTTTATGACAAAGTTTCAAAGAAGAAACGCAGTGACAACGAACTCATGTGGATGTCGAGAGCCTTTGTTGTGATTATTGCAATTATCGGTCTTCTCATCTCACTCAGCGGTAACAACAGCATCATGGACCTTGTTTCATTCGCATGGGCCGGATTCGGTGCATCCTTCGGACCTGTCATGGTTCTCTCACTGTTCTGGAAACGCATGAACAAGAACGGTGCACTCGCATCCATGATTGTCGGATTCGCCACAGTTATTCTGTGGAACACATTCCTCATCTCGGGCGGTGTGTTCGGTAACATCTTCGGATGTACCACACACATATTCAACACAGGTCTGTATGAGCTTCTGCCCGCATTCGTGCTTTCACTCATCGTCGGTATCGTCGTCAGTCTTATGACAGAAGAACCGACAGAAGAGATGAAGCAGGAATTCGACGAAGCAACCGCAGGTAAATTCTACTGAGAGGGTCGCAAGACCCTCTTACCCTTCTTTTTTTCTTTATTCTTACAGAATAATAATGAAATCAGTTTCCGATTTCAATCGCACCGATAATGTTTCCGTCGATATCCGTGAATGTTGTAATCAACCCGATATCGATTCTTTTCGGATCGATAATGAACTTCACACCTTCGTCGACAAGTCTTCTGTGAAGGTCGTAAGGACTTTCGGTAGAAAGAAACAATCCTGTATCTACGCCGGTTCTGTCGCTTACTCTCAGCACAATCATATCCTTTCCTACGGATAATATCGCAACATTCTCTCCTTCGGAAAGAATCTTAAATCCCAGTAATTCACAGTAAAACGATATCGATCTTTTCAGATTTTTCACAGGAATCGATACCATAGCCACACCTTTCGGTAAGCCTTCGTCGGTGTATGTGAAATTCCCTCCGTGAGGATCTCCCAGCGGCATAATACAGAATAGGAAACGGCTAATAAAGAGTTCACCATTACCGCATAAGATGAAGCCGGCACACGGCTTCGAAGGATCGATATCATGCCGAAACCTATGATTAATGCCGAAGATTTCAAACTCCAGGAGAGTCTCGGAAAGATCAAACACATTATTATCGTTATGAGCGGAAAGGGAGGTGTCGGTAAGAGTACCGTATCCTCCAACATCGCAATGGCACTGTCTATGAAAGGATATCAGACAGGTATCATGGATGTGGATATTACAGGTCCGAACATCCCCAAGATGTTCGGCGTAGAGGATGAGCAGTTGGATGTTCAGGACGAATGTCTCATTCCCGTTCTCGTACCTCCGTCACTTAAGGTCATTTCAATGGAATTCCTTCTTCCTAACAAGGATTCCGCAATCATTTGGAGAGGTCCCGTAAAGGGAACCGCAATCAGACAGTTCATCGAGGATGTCAGATGGGGAGATTTGGATTATCTCGTCGTCGATATGCCCCCGGGAACAGGAGACGAAGCTATCTCCGTCGCACAGCTCATGAAGAAAGCTGACGGAATTGTTTTGGTTACTACGCCTCAGGATGTCGCACTCATGGACTGCAGGAAGACCGTCACATTCTCCGCACAGGTCGAGATTCCGATCATCGGTCTCGTCGAGAACATGAGCGGATTCGTATGTCCCCACTGCGGTGAAATCACGGATATCTTCAAAGCGGGCGGAGGAGTCGCAACCGCAAGGAACATGAACATTCAGTTCCTCGGAAAGGTTCCGATTGAACCCAAGATTGTCCTTTCCGGAGATTCGGGAATGCCCATAGTCATCGATGCACCCGAATCCGAATCCGCGAAAGCGTTCAACTCCATCGTTGACAAAATCATCAAGACCGTGGAGTGAAGGATGAAGATAGGCGTACTCTCCGAGGGAGAAGAATTGACATCGTACGTGAGCGACGACTTCGGTCACGCCCCGTATGTGCTGATAGTCGATTACGACACGTTGGATTACGAAGTAGTAGTCAACGACTTCATGAACTCGGAGGGTGCGGGCATGAAAATGGCCGATGCCCTGGTTTCAATCAAGGTAGACGCTGTCATAACCGGGGGAATCGGTTCCCACGGTTATGACATACTCACGAAAGCGGGTATCAAAGTGTCCTTCGATGAAGAAGGAACTGTAGAAGAGTGCATCGAAGCATTCAAAAGGAGAATCGGAAGGGAGTCTTAGACTCCTTTCTTGTTTCCCCAGATTATTTTGTGTAACTGCGGTAAAACCCTTACTTTGAGCCTTCTCGCAATGACTTCCTCTGTAAGAGGCTCGATATCCATTCCGCCTACGGGTGAGAATATTATCTCCGCTTTGGGCTGATATTTCTCCAGAACGGATATTGCATACTCCAAATCCTTGTTGTCGGAGATTACAAACTTAATCTGATCTTTGGGAGCGAGGATTGCGATGTTTGAGAAGACCATCTTATCTTGCATGTGAGATGAAGGGCATTTGATATCCATGCTGTAAATCACATGATCATTGTTCGGTTTGTCCGATAAATCAACGGAACCGTTTGTTTCCACAACAACGGTCTTTCCCATTGCTGTGAGTTTTTCAATCAATTCCGATGATTCCTTACGGAGCATAGGTTCGCCTCCGGTAAGACATATCTCATCGTCACCCTCAGCCAATTTTACGATAGAGTCGACGGACATCTCCTTACCGCCCTGCATGGCGTACTGTGTATCGCACCATGAACAATCCAAATTGCATCCGACAGTTCTGATAAAGTATGTGAGGGCGCCTATTCTCTTTCCCTCTCCCTGGATCGATCTGAAGGTCTCCGATATCATC
>CAZDCU010000039.1:0-6676 GCA_964504055.1 uncultured Methanomassiliicoccales archaeon | reverse complement strand
ACATGTACTCTATCTCATCCTTATAACCGGCATCCTCGAATCCTTTCAGACGGAGCTGACAGGAATCGCATTTACCGCATGCCTTTTCTCCGCCTTCGTAACATGACCATGTCAGATGCAGAGGTGCACCGAGTTTCTTTCCCAGTCTGACAATATCCGCTTTTGATGCGTGCTGAATGGGAGTAACAATCTTAATCGGATGTCCTTCGACACCTGCTTTTGTTCCCTTGTTGATGGCTTTCTCGAAAGCCTCGATGAATTCGGGGCGACAATCAGGATATCCGGAATAGTCGACGGAATTCACTCCGATGTAGATTCTGTCTGCATTGAATGATTCACATATTCCCGCTGCGACCGATAACATAATGATATTTCTTGCCGGGACATACGTAATCGGTATGTCGGTACCCATCGCTTTCTCATCCCTGTTCTCGGGAACATTGAGAGACATATCCGTGAGAGCGGAATGGAACATACTCAGATCCAAATCAATGATGATATGTTTCACTTTGAAGTAATCCGCAACGGCCGCAGCCGATTTCAGTTCCCTTGTATGCCTCTGACCGTACCTGAAACTCAACGCAATGGGATTCATTCCGTCTGCGACAGCCTGTGCGAGGCATGTAGTGGAATCCAATCCTCCCGATAACAGAACGACTGCTCTTGACATTTTCACATCTCCACAGTGTACCATGCGGTCTGTCCTCTTTCTTCATCCATTCCAACGGAAACGGAACGGATGTTCTTCGGGAATTCAATGTCCCTTACCATCCTTTCCGCCATCATTTTGGTCATTTCTTCGGCTGTAGTGGTAGGAACGTCGAGAATAACGACATCCATTTTAGGAAATACGTATCTCTTTCCGTCACAGATGACTTCGTAGGATTCTCCCTCGTCTTTGATATGAACTATCTCGGACTTTCCGGGCAAGAGTGTTCTGTGATCGAACTCATCGACGAATTTCCTGAGCTCTTTCTTGAGCAGTACGAAATCCATGGCCATGCCGTTCTCACCGATATCTCCTTCAATCCTCAGTCTGAGGACGTAGGAGTGTCCGTGAAGCCTTGAACACTTCTCGTGCCTCGGTATGAAATGACATGCCGAGAATCTGATACCTGAATGTTCTCCGTCTATCTCCAACAACATTATACCCTCTCCGTCAGTCTCATAGCCAACATTATGGAATCACTGTAATCCTTCTTCGCGCGGGATGTGTCAACAAATACTTTGTCAATATTGATGACAGGTGCACCCAATGCGGATGCCCCGCCTATGAAATGCAATGATCTGAAAAGTAAGTTACCCGATATTCCGTCGGGTGCGATGATTAAATCTGCATCGTCGATTGCATTCTCAATAAGAATTTCCGCGTGATATGCGTCGTATCCTTCTTTATTGAGAATATCCACCAACTCGTATGCATCGTCGATTGTTCTGTCCACAACATCGCAGCGCCCTTTGTCGTCCTTTCTTCCGCCGGACATAACTGCGATTTTGGTTCCCATGCCGATGCGTTTCATGAGTTTCACAGCCTTTACTGCAATATCGTGCTTCTGCTGTACGGTCCAACCCTCATCAATTCCGACGGGTGCGGTTATAACCATTTTCTTTCCGACGGGTTCGAGAAATACGACTCTTTCCAGATGATCCACACCTAACCTTTCCTTCAGTAAAGGTAACAGAACGGAAGACGACATGTCTCCGCGTACGGCTGCGTCGATCTTTCCGCTGCATAAATCATCAACAAGTTTCACAGGATCCGTATACACTGTGACATTGCTCTCGTACCCTTTGACACTGTTCTTTACCTTCTCCGATGTGTTATTGCATCCGATTCCGACTCTAACGCCGGACGGTATGTGTCCCTCGAACAGTGTCTGTGTTGTGAACATAATTCTACCGATACCATCGGTGATATAAACCCTTACGGAATCATTCGGGTCTGATTACGTCAAATGCGTAATCGTCCCACGTGCGTATGCCCAATGCGACCTCTGCCTCTATGGGTGTAAGAATGGGTTTGTCGTATCTTGAATAATCATCCATAGCGAGTCTCGGGCATGCAGTGCTTACGAAGGCATCCACCCTGTAAGACATCAGACTCTGGGGAGATAATTCGTTTATGTACAGTCTGTAAGCCTTTCTGCCTTTGGATTCTATCTTTCTGATAATATCGTCTGCAGCGGACTCACGTTCCTGTCCGATTTTACTGCAGACAATCACCAGAAAACTCTCGGCATCGACTGCTCTCTGTATAGCGGCGAATCTTTTCCTTAAAATCCTGTCTCTTACGTCGTCTACGGATCTGAATTCTCCCGTAACGGGATTGAGAACACGTATCGGAACACCTATTCCGAATGCCGCCGCAAGAGGATGGAAATCTCCTTCGCCGAAGAATAAGAACATATCAACATCTTCCGCGACAGATTCCGCTGCGGAACAGTTGCATCCGAGTACCTGTCCGGGATAGGTGATGCGTTTATCCCCGACACCTACGGATACTTTCTTACCTTTGGATTCTAAAATTTTCTTAGCCTGCTCTATGCATCCGACGTACTGTACCGTCGCAAGAAGACCTACTCTCTCAGGCAGTTCGTCAATGATTCTCTCAACATATTCCCTAATATCGACATCGTAACGTGCCTCAATGTAGAGAACATCCTTATCGTCACCCTGTGACGGTATGGGGGAATGGCCGAAATGAACAAGAGCATCGGCTATTGCTTTGTAATTTGTGTGGAGGTCGCACGCGCCGTAGCACGGGTCTCCGAGAATAACAAAACCGCAGTCGGTTTCTTTGGAAAGAATATCGATTATCTCAGTTGCCCTGATCTTTAATCCTTCGGGCAACTGGAGTGCAACGGAGGAGTATCCTCCGTTGCGTATCCACGCAGTAATCTCACTGAGTTTCAGATCGAACATCAGTTGATGTACTCTTTGCCTTTCTCCACATCGATGTAGCACGGTGTGGGGTACTTCATGGAAGCTTTCCAAAGGGCGAGCTTCGCTGTGTTGAAAGCGGCGGGTGTGCAGCTGACGGTCATGATGGCCTGGTTGCACTCGAGCCTTGCTGCGGTACCGACGGTTTTACCGAAGGCGAGACGCATTCCGCTCGACACACGGTCGGCTCCTGCGCCTGTTGCGAGTTTGTTTTCCCTGAGAACAACGTGGGGGAATGCCCTGAGTTTCAGGTGGTAGTTTGCGATACCGGCATCCTTTGTCAGGACCCTGTTGGCTGCAATACGTCCTGCCTCGAGGGATGTGTGCCTGATCTGGACACGGTTTTTGCATTTGAGTGTGAGTGTGATGGGGAACTCGTCTTTGAGGTTACCCATGTCGAACTGGCTGATCCTGCTGTTAGGGACACCGCCCATGTATTCTCTGCGGGTGTAAGCCATTCCTTTGATTTCTCTGTACATTACTGCGGGCTTTCTTGCCATTTGCACCACCAATCATTATCAGTGAATAGGGCTGACAATCTCCATTCCGTATTTAACGATATTGTCATTCCTGCAACTCTTGATTATGGCGACCGATATAAGACTTTCCAATGATTCGGAGAAAATAAGGCGAATCTACTTAATACCGACCAGTATATCCGTTGAATAATAAGGGTGCGCAGATGACGAACTTTACAGTCAACATCGTTTCCGAGAAAGACGATAAGAGAATACCGGTAGCTTTGGCAGGACAGGTAATGGTGGATATTCAGGACCTGTTCACACACATCGGAGAGTATTTCGTTTCCAGGGAACTCCGCGCACAGAGTTTCGTCGATAAAAAATTCGACGAAAAATTCAGGATATATCTCGACGGAGACGGAGGAGTTTCCTTCAGCGCATCCACAGCCGATCCCGAAACAAGAGGACAGGGAAATCTTGTAGAAGACACAGTTTCCAAAATGGAAGAAGTTCTCGATGTTATGGGTAACGGCACCGGAAGCTATTGGATGGAAGACAATTTCAGAGACGCACTCTACAGGAACGCAATCATCTACGATATTGCCGCACTCCACCAGGACATGGCACTTGCCGAAGGATTCGCTCTCGAGTACGGTTCGTCCGAAAATCTCAAGAAATTCGGAAAAGTCGATTTGGACAAACTTTCCGCATTCATCAGCAGCAAAGGACTCACATGCGACGGAGTAGCAATAGGAATGCTTCTCACATCGAAATCCAAATCCGGAAAAGGACCGAAATACGTGTTCTCCACGGGGACCGATGTAATCAGGATTTCATTCAAAGATAACGGAGAGCTTGCAAAAGCATCCGAATTCGCAGACAAAGGTGTTGTCGTAGTTGCCGGAAAACTCACATACTCAGAGGACGGAAAGATTACCTCAGTTGCGGATGCAGAGGAAATGTGCGGAATCGAATCCATCGACTTCCGCAGAATCGTTTCACCCACCGGAGACATCACACTGAAAACTCCCGTTACCGCAAAAGTTTCATTCAGAAACGGAAAATGGAACCTTTCCGAAGAAGATCTCGGAATCGACGAGTCCGCAGACACCTGGGACAATGCAGTACAGTCATTCCACGACTACTTCCTCTTCCTTTGGATGCACTACGCGGAAGCAGGCGACGAAGGTCTGAGCGAAGAAGAACTCGAAGTCAAATCCGCACTGCTGTCTCACATAAGATGAGGTCGCGTGTACGCGCACAAACTTTTATACACCGTCATGTGTGAGGAGTCCGTATAAAGGAGCATACCTATGGCAAGGAAGCGTGTCCCGCCTAAGATCGCCTCCGGTATCGCACGCGAACGCATGGAAAAGCTGTTCAGGCTGTCCGTGACCGCAGTGAGAAACGGTAACAACGAGAGAGCGGTGAGATACGTAACCTTAGCAAGACGCATAGGACAGAAGACACGCACACCTGTTCCCGAAGAATTCTCCTTCTGCAAAAACTGCGGCATTCCCGCCGTAGTCGGAATAAACTGCAGAACGAGAATCGGAGACGGAAGGGTGAAGGTCACCTGTCTGAGGTGCGGGTCTGTCATGCGTATGCCGTACATCAGGGAGCAAAGAAAATGACGGAGAGAGAGGCTAAGAAAGAACTCATGCGCAGAGCGCTCGAGATCAACCCGACTGTACATGTCGGAAAGGACGGGCTGAAGGAGGGTCTCTTCGAGGAGATCAAAAACCAGCTGAAGAAGAACCGCCTCATCAAAGTCAAGGTGCTGTCCAACGCCGAGAGCGAAACCAAGGAGATTGCAGACGCAGTCTCCGAAGCCACGGATTCTGTTATCGTAGATGTCCGCGGAAGTGTGGTACTGCTCACCGACAAAAGGACCTGGACATCCCTCTGTCAAAAGAAATTCTGAGTTGATCCGAAATGTTGGACATTAACGTTATCAGACAGGATCCCGAGAGGATCAGGGCAATGCTGAAGAACAGGAACAAGGACGATGCCATTCTCGACAGACTCCTGACCGCAGATTCCGAGTGGAGAAAACTCACGGATGAGAACAACAGCCTCAGGAAACTGAGGAACGAAGTTTCCATGTCCATCTCCAAAATGCCCAAGGGCGCTGAGAAAGATGCAAAGATTGCCGAAATGAGAGAAGTCGCCGACAAAATCAAAGCAAACGACGACAGAATGGCTCAGCTCGACGAAATCAGAACAGACTGCATCCTCAACATCCCCAACATTCCCCACGAGTCCGTTCCGATAGGAAAGGACGAGCACGACAACGTCGTTGTCTACGAAGTCGGAGAGAAGAGAAAATTCACATTCAAACCCAAGGAACACTGGGAAATCGCAGAAGATTTGGACATTATCGAATTCGAGAGAGGTGTCAAAATCACCGGAAGCGGATTCTACGTCATGAAAGGAGACGGAGCAAGGCTCGAGCGTGCTCTCATCAACTATTTCCTTGACACACACATGAAACAGGGATACACCGAACTCGTTGTTCCCGGAATCATCAACAAGAACGCAGTCATCGGAACAGGTCAGTACCCCAACCTCAAGGACGATATGTACTACCTCGAGAGGGATGATATGTTCCTCAACCCCACTGCGGAAGTGCCTATCACAAACCTTCTTCAGGACGAAATCCTCGAGAAAGATCAGTTACCTATCTACTACACGGCAAACCTCACATCATACAGGCGTGAAGTAGGTAAGCACGCAGACACGAAAGGAATCATACGTGTCCACGAGTTCAGAAAGACGGAAATGGTCAACTTCGTACTTCCCGAGAACTCCTACGCAAGATTGGAAGAACTCAGAAAGAACGCGGAAGACATCATCGTCGGTCTCGGACTTCCCTACAGGGTATTACTTCTCTGTACCGGAGATATGAGCTTCTCATGCTCCAAGTGTTACGATCTTGAACTCTACGCCCCCGGAAAGGACGCATGGTTGGAATGCTCCTCATGCTCCAACTTCACGGACTTCCAGGCACGCAGGGCAAGAATCAAGTACCGTCCCGAACCCCACCTTAAGAGTGAATTTGTTCACACTCTCAACGGTTCCGGTCTCGCACTTCCCAGGACAATCGTCGCAATCCTCGAAAACTATCAGAACGAGGACGGCAGCGTCACTATTCCTGAAGTTCTCAGACCCTACATGGGCGGACAGGAAGTCATTAAGAAGAAATGATTTCAGATGCGCATAGCGTCGAATCTCTCTATGAGGGATTCGGCGTTTATGCAATCTCCTTCTTTTAA
>CAZDCU010000038.1:0-10897 GCA_964504055.1 uncultured Methanomassiliicoccales archaeon | reverse complement strand
AAGCGGAATCGCATTTCTGAACGCACTTCCCGTAATTCCCGCCGATGTAAATCCGGGAGATATCGTTCTCGGAGAGTGCAATCAGGCTGTAATCGTCAAAAATGCAGCGGACAGAATTTCAATCGGTTCCGAACAGAGAGATGCGGCAATTCGTGCGGGAGGAACAGGCTGTACTACGGTCATTTATTCCGACGGTAAACTTATGATGCCTCCCGATTGGAATTTGGATGAGAATTCACCCGACGTAGCTTCATCGATCAGATCGCTTGATCTGATGGAAGAAAACGATGTCCTCATTATCGGAAGTGCGAAGAACATTCACGATGCGAGAAACGCTTCCGTTACCGCCGCTTTGGAATTAATCTGAGTATAACAGCCGATACATCCAGCATTTTGCGCCATATGTTTAACGCTTTGATGCTGGATGCGGACACTCAAATATTTAAGTCATCAGAGTATTACATCCATTATGGGCGAAAACTGCAGGATGGAAATTCTCTACATGGATCCGGATACGTACACGGCGATTGCCACACACGAGATGAGGCAGAGGATTCTCACCAAGCTCTTCAAAGAAGCCTACAACGGACATTCGATGACAAAGCAGCAGCTTGCAGATTCGCTCGATATCAAGTATCAGCAGCTTGTCTATCAGCTGATGAACCACCTGAAAGATTTCTGGACTGTTGTCGGTGAAGAAAAGGTCCGCGGAACAAGGATGGAGTACATTGCACCGGAAAATCCCCACGGAATCTACATCTGTCTCGGAAAAGACAGAAAACTCTACATTGTGGATCCGATCGCGGAACTTTACGGCCCTCTTTCCGAAGTCGGACTGAGATGCGATTCCTGTTCCACGGATGAGGCGGAACACTGCATCAGATCTCTTGTCGAGAAGAACATTATTCCCTCCGAATTAAGCATTTCAGAGAGGGAAACACTCAGTCTCAACAAACGCAGCGGTCTCAGACCGTTGGACAGGGGTCTCATCGAAGCACTTAAGGGACTTGCCAACGGCGACAAATGCACTCTTACGATTCCCTGTGAGAGATGCAGTTACATGCAGAGGAAGAATCTGATTACCATTAAGTGAGAGTATTCTTGCCGATCGGTTCTTTCTTCCGTTGTTTTTCCGCAGATTAATTGATTTTTCAATCACTTTTACGTTATTCGTCTGAAAATAACAGAAAAGAAGGGTACGGAGGGGAATGAACCCCTCCGCAGGATGATCATTCATCCCTTATGCGTATTGATTTTTCGATAGGTATCACGAAGATCCTTCCGTCTCCCATGTGGCCGGTGACGGCTGCCTTCTTAATCGCATCGATGACAGCATCTTCATCTTTGTCGTCGATAACAATCTCAAGCTTTGCTTTCTCGATCTCATCGACGACAATCGTACCTACTCTGTTCGTGAATTTCAGTCCCGACTGCTGACCGCGTCCTCTGACGGATGTTATGGTCATACCGTTGACACCCATTGCCTTCAGGGCATCCTTGACAGCCTGCACCTTTTCCGGACGTACTATCGCCATTATCATTTTCATTCAATTCACCTCACATGTTGTATGACGGTTCTCCGTGTTCGACTATGTCCGCACCGATGACTTCCTCGTCTTCATCGAGACGTACTCTCATGAACCTGGAGATGACCCAGATGATTGCGTAGGACATCGCAAAGCAGAACACGAGTGTTATCGCAACTGCGGCAATCTGTCCGAAGAACAGGTTCGTGCTTCCGTAGATCAGTCCTTCGTATCCTTCCTTTACGAATTCGGGCATTGCGAATATACCTGTCGCGATTGCACCCCATATTGCTCCGATTCCGTGTACTCCGAAGACATCCAACGCATCGTCGATACGTGATTTACGCATAAACAGGACGCCGAAGTAGCATATGACTCCTCCGATGAGTCCCATTATGAGAGCGTATCCCGGACCAACGTATCCGGCGGCGGGTGTGATTGTGACCAATCCCGCCAGTGCACCGGACATCAGACCCAGAGAGTTCACACGTCCGATGTGGATGTACTGCGTGATACCCCATGAGAGCATAGCAGCTGCGGGTGCGATTACCGTAACGATGAATGCGTTCACTGCGACACCGTCGGCTGCAAGTCCGGATCCTCCGTTGAATCCCAGCCATCCGAACCAGAGCAGTGCGAATCCCAGGAAGACCATGGGCATGCTGTGAGCCCTCTTCATCGTACGTTCCGATCTCCTTCCGACGAAGAATGCAAGTGCGAGACCTGTCGTTGCGGCACATATGTGCACAACAGTACCTCCCGCGAAATCCAACACGGTGAATGTCTGATCGAAGAATCCTCCTCCCCAGACCCAGTGTGCCATAGGCGCATAGACCAGCACAGACCATGCCGCCATGAACAGTGCGATTGCGTTGAATCTCACCCTCTCGATACACGCACCGAGTACGATACCTGCGGTAATCAGTGCGAACATCATCTGGAAGACGGCGAATTCCATGCTAGGAACAGTGCTTCCGTCTGCAATTGTGTCATACGATACACCGTTCAGGAGGGCGTTGTCCAGGTTTCCGATGATTCCGCTGAAATCACCGCTGAACGCAAGTGAATATCCTACGAGTACCCAGGACACAGTCATTATTCCCATTATAAGCCCTGTCTGCGCAAGGACCGATGACATACTCTGTCTGCGGAGCATACCTCCGTAGAACAATGCCACTCCCGGCGTCATTATGAAGACCAGGGCACTGCAGATCAGAACCCATGCGATGTTACCCGAATCGTCCGTGGTTACTGCGGTGTCCGCTGAAGAGTACGGTGTCATGAGAACAATCGCCATTACGACTGCCGTCACGGCAAGAACGCACTTCACACTCATTTTCATCTGATTTCTCCTACATCCTTCAGTCTTTGAAAGATATGATTAGACAAATGTCTAGTCATATATGAAAATATCTGTTCAACTGACTAACGGAACGGTAAAAATCACTGATTTATGCCTGTAATTTTGATAAAACAATAAACAAACGGACAGTGAAAGAATATCCCGCTGTACATTTGTCTAATTACGAGTACCCGAATATCTCTCAGACATTCCGTTTCTTTCCGTCAAAGATGATATATTCCGTGCGGTGATTACAGGAAATCAGGGATCCGATGGCCGTCGACCTTTATGATAAGAAATACTACATCAACAGGGAGCTTTCATGGCTCGAATTCAATCAAAGATGTCTCGACGAGGCTATGAACACCAAGACTCCGTTGTTGGACAGAGCGAAGTTTCTCGCAATATGTTACAACAATCTCGAAGAATTCATGATGATCCGTATGCCCGGTATCATCGTGCAGACACCGAGCGCAGTTCAGAACGATCCCGATTATATCGACAAACCGGAGATAATCGAACTCATTTACGAGAAAGTTGTCTCTCTTTACCGCAGTTACGAACAGTGCTGGAGAAAACTCAAGAAAGACCTCTCTAAAAACGATATCAACATAAAATCAATTGAAGAACTGACCGACGCACAGAAGGAATGGATCAGAGATTATTATAAGAAAAGAGTACACACACTTCTCACACCGATGGCATTGGATGTTTCGCATCCGTTCCCTTTCATTTCAAACAATTCGCTCAATCTTGCGTATAAGCTCAAAGGAAGCAAAGGCCCCGTTTACGCAAGAGTGAAGGTTCCGATACCTCTTCTCGACAGATTCGTTTCAGTACCGACGAATCACGGCGTAGATTTCGTTCTTATTGAAGACATCATCTTAGATTCTTCGGAACATCTCTTCCCCGGAATGAAAATCATCAGCGCAAATACGCTTACGCTGATAAGAAACGCCGATGTGAAAGTAACAATCGACGAAGCCTGCGATCTGATGTCCGCTGTCGAAGAGAGTATAGAAGACAGGCAGATGGGTTTCCCTGTTGCGGCGGTTATCGATGCGAGATGTCCCAAGGATGTAAGAACACTTTACACTCAGAATCTCAAACTCAGTCAGATGCAGGTTCTTCAGACCAAGGAAACAATGTGTCTTTCGAGTCTCTGGCAGATTGCCAATTTGGATTATCCCAATCTCAAAGAGAAACCGATGACTCCGTACACCCATCCCGATATGCAGGATGATTACGATTTATTCTCTGCAATAAAGAAGGAAGACCGTATTGTTTTCCATCCGTACGAGACGTTCGGTACTGTGATAAGATTTATCGAACAGTCTGCAAGGGATCCCGACGTACAGAGTATTAAGATCTGTTTGTACAGAGTGGGTAAAGATCCTTCGATTTACAGAGCATTGGAAACTGCCATCAACAACAGAAAGAATGTAAGTGTTCTTCTTGAACTGAGGGCAAAATTCGATGAAAACCGTAACATCAAATGGGCAAGAGATCTGGAAGAAATAGGTGTGAACGTTGTCTACGGTCCGATCGATCTCAAAGTTCATTCGAAACTGTTACAGGTTGTAAGACTCGAAGACGATAAATTAGTGAGATATACACATATGAGTTCCGGTAACTACAATGTAAGCACCGCGAAACAGTACAGCGACATCTCATTCTTCACTGCAAATGATGAAATCGGAGAAGATGTGGGGGAATTATTCAACGCTCTTACGGGATACTTCGGAGAGAGGGAATTCAAACATCTTCTTGTCGCGCCGTTAAATCTCAAAGATACTCTGATTGCCAAAATCGACAGAGAAATAGAATCCCATAAGGAACACGGGGGAGGACACATCGTGATGAAGGCAAACGGTCTCATCGATGCCGACATCATTGCATCCCTCTACAGGGCATCCATTGCAGGTGTCAAAGTGGATCTCAACATCAGAGGATTATGCTGTCTCCGTCCCGGAATCAAAGGTGTTTCCGAGAACATACGTGTCACAAGTATCGTCGACAGGTTCCTGGAACATTCGAGAATTTATTATTTCGAAAACAACGGCGATCCGGATATGTACATGGGATCTTCGGATCTTATGCCGAGAAATCTCAAAGCAAGAGTGGAAGTTCTCTATCCCGTTCTTAACAAGAACTTGATGATAAGGATAAGAGACAAGATCCTTGCAATTCATTTTGCAGACAATGTGAAAGCAAGAATGCTTCTTCCCGACGGAACATACGTTCCGGTCGGTAAAAACGGAAAGAAACCGCTGCGTTCACAGGAATGGTTTATCGAGAACAGAGGCATATGGCATGACTGAGCCTAAGACTGTCGGATTCATCGACATAGGCACGAATTCCGTCCACTTACTTGTGGTCAGATTCTACGACGGTACTTTGGGTACCGAAATAGCCAGGGACAGAGAGGTACTGCGTATCGGACGCAGCCTTTATTCCGAAGGAATAATCGACGAAGATGCGATTAACAAATGCGGCATAATCGTCAAAAAATTCACCGCATACGCTAAAAAACACGGTGCGAGTGAAGTTATTGCGTACGCAACATGCGCCGCAAGAGAAGCCGAGAACTCAGACGAACTTATCGATGCGATAAAAACGGAAGGTCTCGAAGTAAGAATTATTCCCGGAGAGGAAGAAGCGAGACTCATTTCATTAGGAGTTCTGGGAGAAAACGGACCGAGAGAAAAGACTCTTTTAATCGATATCGGAGGAGGAAGTACCGAAATATCGATAAGAAAAGGCAGGGAAACTCTGTTTATCGACAGTCTCCCCCTCGGTGCGGTGAGATTCGCATACGGATTCCCGTACGACTGTAAGAAAGGACTCACTTACGAAGAATATTCAAGCTACCAGCATGAAGTCGATCTCTGCGCATACCGTGCGATGAGACGTATCAAAGAGATAGGTTTCGACAGAGCCGTAGGCTCTTCGGGAACGTTTGAAACTCTCTGCGATTTATGTCCTTCCAAAGAAAGAAAAGGTACGCTGGCTCTTTCCGCTCTTTCGGAGAGAATGGAATCTATGATGCCCATGGATATCGCCGAGCGTTCCAAAATTCCGAAGTTAAGCGAAGCCCGTGCGGATATTATCGTCGCGGGCGGTGCAATCGCCGAGGAACTGATGAAAGGACTCGGCATCAATGAAATCGAAATCTCCCATTTCGGTTTGAAAGAAGGAATGATGGTTGATTACCGTGTAAACCACGGTTTATGCGATATAGATGTCAGAGAGTCCGCAATAGCGGAATTGGGATTCAAATGCGGTTACGACAGGGCACACGCAATGACTGTCAGACGCTGTGCGAGAAAGATCGCTTTGAGGCTTAACGAATTGGGCGTATGTTCATTGGATGCACACATGATCCAGATGCTCGAGTACGCTTCGCAGTTACATGACATCGGAGAAGTATTCGGTTACGGTAAACATCATGTGATGTCCCACGACATTCTCATGAACTCAAGTCTTGTAGGATTCGATATCGGCGAGATTCAGGCGATGGCGACTATAGTCAGATACCATCACAAGAAGATGCCTTCCGCAGATGACTCAGCATTCCGCAGATTGGATGAAAGGACTTCTCTCGCATTAAGGCAGTGTATCCTCATTCTCAGAATGGCGGATGCTATGGACAGGCACAGAATGCAGTTGGAAACGGATTTTACTGTGGAGGCTGTAAAAGGCAACACAATAAAGTTCACACTCATTTCCGAGCAGGATGTGAGTATGGAACGCTGGAAACTTGAGGAATCGGCAACGGATTTTAAGATACTCTTCGACAGAAAGTTATCAGTTGCCTGAAATCAGAGTTCCTTTTCCAATGTGTCGCAGATTGTCTTTAACACCTTGATGCGTCCGTAATACTTGTCCGTACTTTCGACGGAATACCAGGGCGCATCGGGGCTGTTTGTGTGTTCGATCATTTCGTTGACATAGTCTTCGTATGTGTCCCATTTCTCTCTGTTACGCCAATCCTCGTCGGTGATTTTCCAGCGTTTCATGGGATCGTTCATACGGTCGTTGAAACGTTCCAGCTGAACATCTTTGGTGATATCCATCCAGAATTTAATCACGATACATTTCCTTTCGGAAAGCATCTTTTCGAACATATTGATCTCTTCTGCGGAACGGGAATATTCTTCTTCGGTACAGAATCCTTCGATGGGTTCCACCATCATCCTTCCGTACCAGCTTCTGTCGAATATTGCGATGTGTCCCTTTTCCGGGATGTTCTTTGCGAATCTCCACAGATAGGTGTTTGCTTTTTCTTCGGCAGTGGGTGCGGGTGTCGGATACACCGAATATCCGCGGGGATTCAATGCTCCTGTGACACGTTTTATTGAACCTCCTTTTCCGGCTGCATCCCATCCTTCGAACGCGAGAACAAGAGATTTATCGGAAAGTGCCAGTCTGCATTGAAGCTCAGACAGCTTATCCTGATATTTGTTCAGTTTTTTCTTATAATCGCTCTTGGAAAGTGAAAGTGAGAAATCGTTGTTTTCTCTGGGATTCGGATATACGGGAAGAATTCCGGGTGATGAAGGGTTGTGTGAGTACTGGGTATAATGTTCCGCATGTTTCAGTACCGCATTTCCGACGGCTTCCAACGTCTTTTCGTAATCGCCTGCTTCAATGATGTGCCACGGTGCATTGTGTGTGTCGGTACGTTCGATAAGTTCCGATGTTTTCCTGTCTTTAAGGGAGAATCTCTCGTAATCTGGGTCGCTGTCACCGAGGAAACCGCATTCTTTCGAAGGAAGTACGGGGTAAGTGTCCTTGAATTTGGAGATTTTCTTTCCGTCGATATCAAGGAATATTTTCACAAGAATTACGCCGTTATCGGTGAGGTATCTTTCAAGTGAAACGATCTCATCAACTGCATCTTCCGTAATATCGTTATTCTGAATGATATCGCTGTACCATGCCCTGTCGAATACGCGTATTCTTCCGTTCGCAGGTGCATACGCAATATAATCGGAAAGCCCTTTTGCATCGATATGGCGGTAATCGACACCTCTCGGTTCAAGCATTGAAATGAATCCGTTGATGAGGAAGGACATCATACTTCCTCCCGCACCTTCGAAGACTGTCATTACAGCCTTCTTTCCGTCATACAGCCTGTGCTGTACGACGTTCAGTTCCGTTTCCAATTCGCTGCCCGAAAGAACACCCATGCTGCCGATTAGTGACAACGCAGTTAAAAAATCATTCCGTTTTCTTTTCCTTCGGAGGGATACACCATCCCCTCATAGGCTGTGACAGGAATATGTACAGGTTTGCACAGACGATTATCAGGAGTAATCCCGCAGGGAAGAGATTGAGTGTGATTTCGTAAATATATCCGAACAGAGAGATAAACAGAATCGGAATCGCAAATTTGTATGCGAGTGTGTTTCCTCTTACGATGTAGTACACCAACGAAAGTAAGAGGAAATCTATGATCAAATCAACCAACAGTATGTATATGTCGCTGAAGTTGGTGATATTGCGGATATAGTCCAAAGCGTAGTCGAACATTGAAAGAAAAACCGCAATAACGTTGAGGATAATGCAGATTACACCTCTGTTGATAATCCTCATATCGACATCTTTCAGTTCGACTGTCATATCCGACGGTAGTCGGTGTTCCGTAAATAACGTTTCCTATTGTCTTGATACGTGGATTTATAACGGTAATAATTTATGCTGACTTGATGAGTGTAAGCGGCAGTATAGAACACCACATCAACACCGGCACATCCCATACTCTCAGTAAATTGGGAAAACTGATGGGTGTTCTTCTGATAGTCTATGCTGTCATTGTTGTGTATACGTACATTCTGATGTATACTCTCGACTACGAGTACGGCTTCTACATGGAATTGGGGCCCGCAGTCGTACTGAGTATCATCCTTCAGGTGTTCTTCGGTACGATGATTCTTATCGATTTCTCAGGAAATCTGGGACGTGCGATAGGATTTTATGCACTGTCTATCGGATGCAGCAGATTTATCAATTACATTCACTCACTTTTCGATCCGCACGGAATAACCTTCCTCTTCGGTTTGGTGATGGTTATAATGTCCGTCAACATGCTTTACACAGGTATCACATTCGTCAGAGGTTCGGCAAGATCCCGTTTCGGTTTGGCTCTGACATCGCTGATTATGTTGGCATTGACAGTCGGTTCGCTTTACTATTATGCAGTAACATATGACTACAGACCCGAAGATCTGATCGAATACTTCCCGGATCAGTGTATTATCTGCGCTCTGTACACGCTTCTCTTCCTGATGGTCGGTACGGAAACGGTAAGGGACAGTATGCCTGCGGTAAGGTATCAGAAGATGCTCGGTTCCATAAGACGTGTAGGTGCCAGCGAACCCGAATCATACATCCTCAGGTCGGATGCGAAGGTTCTTGCAAATGCGTTTGAAGACAGGTCTGCATGGACTCCCGTCACAGACGGAGGGCCCGCAATATGCGAATACAGATTCAGACTGACACACCATATGAACGATGCATCCGCCGTACGCATACAGAAATGGAAGGATTCCGATAAACTGTACATTACAGTTACGGATTCCGATAAGGGATCCATTCTCAATGCATGCAGATCGACTGTAACTTCGGTACATTACGACGGAAGCATCGATACCTGCAGTAACATCAGATTCTCAGGAGACGGAGGCCTTCTGATTGTTTTCAACGTCAGAGATGAGGTGGAAGAATGGTGATGAGAAAATCAATCTCCAACACGGTACTTTCAGTCATAACGAAAGTAGCCGTCATACTCTTCGTCCTTGTCGATTTCATCGTTCTCAGAAGATCCATCGATAAAGCACAGGCGGTTGTTCTTGTTTTGCTGTTTATCACTGCCGGAATTTCCGTACTGATGTTCATCAGAAAGAATGAGAACACGATGATGAATGCCGCATTATACGGTGTGATGTGCGGTTTGTTCATTTTACAGAGATCGTTTGACGGTTTCGAAACCGACAATGCGATACTCGTTATGAAAGCGACAATCGAATGCACATTGGGTGTACTGATGATCTGTCTCAACATCCTTCTCTGCGGAGGAAACAGATACAATCAGATGCGTCTGTTCATTCTTTCCGCATTTTCGATTGTGTTCGTACTGTTGTCATCGATTTACATGATGATAATGGATGATGCATATCTCTGGGATGCAATCAAAAAATATGCCGCTGATTTCGGAATTGCGGTTGTTATTGTATTCTACATTGTGATTTTATCACGTCCCGAAATCAGGTATTATTCTCTGAAGAAACAGATGGCGTACAACGTCAAAACACTCAACGGAACATTGTTTGTCAACAGAGATGCGTACATGCTGAGAAGCGAATTCGTAAGATTCGTGAATGCGGAGTGGACACCTTCGGATGATGAAGGTATCGTCGAAACAAAATCCGGTTCCTTTGTATCGGACGGCATGGCGGCGAAATTAACGATTAAGAGATGCACTGACGGAAAAACATACGGTTCGCTCCATCTCGACGATAACGGAACATCCGTACAGGGAATCAGATTCTCCGTGACACAGTTGGTTCACGGCGATATCGAAACATGTGAGGATTTCACCGTTTACGGCGAAGACGGTTTCTTCATTGTGATGAAGATCAGAGAAGATCCGAACATGCCGAAAGGACGTCTCAAGAGATTCTACTACTGGGCTGTAGGTTATCCGTATGAGTGAAATCGGGAGAACGACCTCCCTGTTCCTCATATCGGGAGCGTCGGTTATCTGGGGTTTCTTAGGCCTCTGTATCAGAGATCTTTCCGCTGCGGGTCTGACATCGATTCAGATGTTTGAATTGAGATGTCTGATGTGTACGGTTATTATTGCCGTTGTATTTCTGATTACAGATAAGAACAAATTCAGAGTAAGCAAAAGAGATCTGAAATTCCTTGTTTTCATAGGTGTGACGAAAGTCGCCGCAGATACGTGTTATTTCCAGGCTCAGTTGATGGTTGATCTGTCATTAGCGGCGGTTTTGGAGAATACGGA
>CAZDCU010000037.1:6987-12061 GCA_964504055.1 uncultured Methanomassiliicoccales archaeon | reverse complement strand
AAGTCTCAGACTATATCAAAGGAGCACACCCCGATCTCATCGCAAGCCTTGCGGAAACAATCTTCTCCAAGATGGAGGGCAGAACCGTTCCGTACAGTGACGCATTTTCAAAGTGGGCGTTGTCCGAGGACTTCGTCGAAGAGAAACAGCCTGTGTATCTTTCGAGATGCAGAAACCTCACAAGGACTCCGGAAGGAAAGTACAAAGATCTGTCTGTTTCATTCCAGAGGCTCAAAGACATGGGTCTTGTGGACAAAGACAGCAATCCGTACATCACATGGACCACGAACGAGTTCATGAGGAAATGCGGTTATTCATCGTCATTGATGAATGTCATTGTGATTTCCTCATACTTTGACGGAAAGGAAATTCCCGATTCACTTTTGGATTACGTGGTCTACGGAGAATGGCTCCGTATGTCCGAAGGAAGAAAATGCTTCGGATACGAGATCGACAACGACTACGTCAACGAAATGATGACAAGATTCCCGGGAGGTGATCAGTCAAAGAGACTTCTCGACAAGTTCAGGATGTACATTTGAGTCATCTTCCTGAAGAAAACACAAAGGAATCATGCGCAGGGGAAACTGTTCCCCTGCGCTAACAAATCCCTTCACGGTTACGCCGATGACGGCAATCTCCGGGCACTGACTTACGCAGGGGGTATTTTTCGGACTCTGTGTTGTCTCACGGTCACCGCCACGATGACACATCGTACACTCCCGCAAGTTCCCAAATCGGTTTCAGAGTCACTGTGCGCCCGATCGTACACATGGTGTTCACTTATCGCACCCATCCGTCGTTCGGGTATCATAAGGATGATACGGCACAGTATTTCATTCTTTTCAGTCGTCGGTAATGATTTCCTCGGGAGCTCCGCCGAAGTATACCAACGCATACTGTTCCATGAAATGCAGATTTCCGGGAAGGATGAGAGTGAACAGAGGTTCTCCGAGATCCTTTTCCATGAGGTCTTTCACGTATCCTGCGGTAATTTTCTCATCGGGAGAGCCTACTTTGGATGCGACTACAATCAGAGTATCGTCTTTGATAAGTCCTCTGCCCCATTTCTTTTCTCCTTCGACAAGCCATTCCAGCGCCTGGTGGGCTGTCATGTATCTCATTTCGTCTGCGTGAATATCGAGAAGAATCATTGTGTGGAGTCCTCTCTCTTTGTTTTCGCAGATATGATCGTACGGAGACTGAGGCTGATATCCGTCGTCAAGGAACGGAAGTGTAACAGTTCTTCCGAATTTGTACGGCTGAAGTCCCGTAGATGAGGGGCATGCGGAGAATATCGATATTCCGTGGAAGATTCTCACAGGTATTCCCAGGTCTTTTGCCTGAATCCTGAGGTCTACGTGAGTGGTTGCGGCCATTGTGTCTCCGGCGGTAATGAATCCGACACGCATCGTGCGTGCGTCGTTGATTACATCCTCTCCTTCCTCGACCTGTCCTCTGTACAAGACTGTAATTTTCTTGCCGATTGTTTTCTCCAAATCTCCGATATCGGTGCCGATAAGTGTCGAAGTGTAAAATTCGGCGTAGATTTTGTCGCAGGTCTTCAGTGCCTCGAGGGCCTTTACGGTCATACCGTCGGTACCGCTGAGTCCGAGTCCGACGAAAATAAGTTCGGATGTCATCGTTCCGTCGATAACTACTGAAGTAAAAAAAGGTATGTCAGTTCAGAGTCTCGTCGACTATCGTCTTCAGGAGATCCGTGAAACCGTCTCCGACACCTATGGCTCCGGTGATGTAGATATCCACTTCGTTTCCGAACATAACAGAAGAACCGAAAGATGTGTTCTCGGGAATTCCCAAAGATGCGGGAATGTTGGTGTTGACGTGGGCTCCCGTGGAGATTATGAGAGGAACTGCGATGATTTTGTCGATTCCTTTCTTAATCATGAATCTCGCACAGTCTCCGATTGAAGGTTCGTTATAGTCAAGGAATGCGGTGAAAACGTTCTTGAATCCCCTTCTCGTGAGTTCGTCGGCATTGCTCTGAGCCATTGCGGCACTGTACTTCATCTGGGAACCGTGGGTAATGAGCATTATTCCCGTGGTGTTGTCGATATCGGTTGCGGATGTGATGTGTTTCTCGATGATATCCGCTATACGGGGGTCTTCGCCGACGGGTCTGACATAATGAACAATCATATCGTTCACTGAATAACAGTTGTATCTGTCGTCGTCCAAACCCATCTGCCTGGGAATGTACCTGAAGGTCATCTCTCCCGAAGACATCATGAAGGGAATCACAACAATCTCGTTCACACAGTCTTCTTTCATCAGTTTCATTGCGGACCTGATTGTAGGTTCCTCGGCACCGATGAAAGCGATGTATGTCTTCAGACCTGCCTCTCTGAGTCTCCCTGCATTCGCTATGAGAGCATCGTGATTGTAAGGTTTATCGGACCCGTAACCGATGAGAAGAACGCCTTTTGACATAACAATCTGTTGAGTAGATACGGTCCCGATTATATATAGTTCTACTACGGATTGACAACTGGCACAGCGCCGGGAGTTCTCGCATACATTTATCTACCTGTCATCATCATCGAGACCGCATGGTCAGATGCATCCGTGTTCCCAAGAGCGAAGGTAACGTTGTCAGGATGAAACTGAAGGAAACCGGAATTCTGAATCAGGATGCAAAGATCGGAAAGGAAGGCGATTTTCTTCTTATTCCGATAACTTCCGATTCCTTTGAGGAATATGAGATAACAGATGCCGATTTGGAAACAATCGAACATAAGATTACGGATTACAGACTTCTTCTTCCCGAAGAAGTGAGAGATATTCTTCCGAATTCGTATGACAATATAGGCGATGTTCTGATTGTGAAGATTGTCGATGAACTGCTGTATATGAAGCACGAAATCGGAGAAGCTCTGTTAAAAACATCATCAAGCGCACGCTGTGTTCTTTTGGACAACGGAGTGAAAGGAGAACTCCGCGTGAGGGAATTGGAATTAATCGCAGGAACGGGACCTTCGGAAACCAAACACAGAGAATCCGGCGTAGTGATGATGACCGATCCTGCAAAAGTGTACTACAATCCCAGGTTGGCTCATGAGAGAGAACACGTAGCTTCGCTCGTAAAAGACGGTGAAATCATCATCGATATGTTTGCCGGTGTGGCACCTTTCCCGCTGACTATCTGCAGATACGCACATCCGAAGACTGTCTATGCAATTGATTTGAATCACGATGCCGTTGAATACGCAAAAATCAACGTAAAACTGAATCATTTTGATAACATTGTACCTATCGAAGGCGATGCGAGAGAAGTAATCAAGAATCTTCCCGATGCCGACAGAGTCGTAATGAATCTTCCTCAGATTGCACAGGATTTCCTTCCCGATGCTCTTTCAAAGACAAAAATCGGAGGAACCGTTCATATGCATAAGATCCTGGAACGTGATATTCTGGAGAAATTCTGTAATGAATTGACAAAAGATATGCACGGGAGAGGACTCCCGTGCAGAATCTCCGACATAAGAGAACTGAAGACATACTCGCCGTCGGCGAGTGTGTATGTCTTCGACATAGTCAGAGAATGAGAAACTCAATCTCATTTCTTGATGGGATCGAGTACGATACCCTGGGAACCCTGATAGTGTCCGCTTCTTTTCTCGTAGCTTTTGGCACTTGCCGAAGCCATCTGTTCGAAGACAATCTGACAGAATCTTTCTCCGATGGGATACTCGACTTCATGATCGTTTGTGTTGTAACATCCGAAGGTAAGTGTTCCGTCGTATCCTGCATCGATTTTTCCGAACACTCCGATCAATCCCTTTCTCATCCATGTGGTCCTCATCCAAAGCTGACCGCATTTGTCGTCAGGCATCCTTATCCTTTCTTTGGTGGAAACGAATGCCATTGTTTTTCCGGGGATTTTCACAATACCGTCTTTGTAGATTGCATCGCTCCCGTTGATTTTTATTTCGGAGATTGTCAGATCGTATCCGTTGGGTGTGAGATTTTTCTCAATGAAATCGGAAATTCCGATGTCTCCGGTCATGATGCTTTCCATGATGTCTCTGTCTGAAAGGACGGTCATGTCCGCTGTTATTGCGTGATATCGATATAACACTGACCCTTTGATTTTACGGTTCGGCCGACGATAGATTTAATATCATATCGCTATGGGAAGGGAGACGGATGAACCCCATGACGGATGAGAACAGAGACCGCGGAGAAAGGGTCGGTAAAAGACCGTATCACAAGAGCGACAGAACCGAAGACGGATCGGGAGAACGCAGATACGGAAGCAGACCGCACGGGGACAGAGACAGGAACGGCCGCAGACCTTCGTACAGAGGCCGTAACGACAGAGACGGTTCCGAAGGCAGAAAGCCGTACGGAAGAGACCGTCCGAGGTATGAACACAGGGATTCAGACAGACCTCACCGTTCGGATGACGGGGAAAGGAGAGACCATCCCAGATACAATAACCACAGGGATTCCGACAGACCCCGCCGTTCCGATGACGGTGAGAGGAGAGAACGCCCGAGGTATGAACACAGGGATTCCGACGGCGAGAGAAGATCTCACGACCGTCCGAGATACGGAAGCCGCGACAGTCCGAGAGACGGCGACAGAAGAGGCCGTAACGACAGGAACTTCGGTCACGACCGTCCGAGATATGAGCGCAGAGATTCCGACCGCAGCGAAAGGAATAACAGTTTCAGAGAACCGAAGGAACACACCGAAGAGAACGCACGTCCTAGGGATGACGACAGAAGAATCAGATATCCTTCCGATCCTCAGAAACTGCTCTTCAGAGGCGTAGACTATCAGGCGAACGGAAGGAACGATCTCGCACTGATTATGTATCTTCACGGTGCCGTTTTAATGAGTAAAGGATGTGAAAACAACGCATCGATTATGCTCCGCGACCTCGGAAAAGAGAATTTCACCGACAAAAGAGAGCAGATTGCGGACAGATGTTCCGAAGATGCTCTCATCGAATACGATTACATCTGTTACACACTGAACGCAGACTACGACCGTTCTTTCCTCGAATCGAAATATTCCGACGGCAACAAATATGCGATTTACTGTAAAA
>CAZDCU010000037.1:0-6977 GCA_964504055.1 uncultured Methanomassiliicoccales archaeon | reverse complement strand
AACGATCAGAAAGGCATCGAAGGACTGAAGCTTCTGAAGAGAAAGAAAGATTCAGTCAAAGCGACTGAAAATCTCGCACGTATCGACGAGAATAAAAAACTCAGGCAGTCGATTCACACCAAATTCGAACACGCCATGAAAGGAAACGTATCCTGCAAGAAGGATTTGGAAAGGCTTTCATCACGTTTCCCCGAAGCGGCATTCTTCCTTGAGTACATGGAAAACAGAGACAGGGGTACAGGTCTCGAATGGCTCAAGAGCAAATACGAGAATTTCAAGGAACTGATGATTTCCGAAGAGTATCATTTGGATATCAAAGATACACCCTTCGGACTGTTCCTGAGAGCGAAGAACCTTCAGGCGAAGAAAGAGGATTGGATTCCCCAGATGGTAAAGGCTGCAAAAGCAGGTTCGGATGAGGCTCTTGCCGAACTCAGACCTTTGATGTACAGAGGGGACGTCAAGAAATCAATCGCCGAGGTTTACCTCGCAAGAAAAGATCTCCCCGGACTTCTGTCGATGTACAAAGAAGGATTCGAGGACACGATGTATCTCGAGAAGTACTGTCAGAGTGACAGATCCCTTATTCTCAAAGTCGGAGAGGAACTCGGTGCGTGGAGTACCGAAAAAGAGATTGACTGGTACAGAGTAAACGCAAGGAACGGTTATACCGAGTGCAGAAACGAACTCATCAACAGAATGCACAATAAGAACTACCGTTCCAAGGCTCTGATCTATGCACTGCATGACGTAGGTGCGGATCCCGAGGCTGCAAGACTGTACCTTGAAATGGAAGAAACAGGCGAAGATCAGATCCCGGCATTGAAATGGCTGAGGAAAGTCTGCGACAACGAAGCCGCAAAAGACTTCCTTCACGACCATTACGAAGAGAAAGGCGATCTCGCTACCTTCGAATCGATATTCGTCGACGACGGATACAGGAAGAAAGGATTCTCCCGCGGACCGAAAGGAAAGGGCCGCCGTAACTCACGCAAGTGATTTCACGACGGATACAATCTTATCCGCTTCCTTGTCCTTGTCGTTCCACCAGTTGGTACTCCAAATCCTGTAGATTTTCCATCCTCTCGATTCGAGGTATTTCTGTCTGTGGTAGTCTCTCTCACGTGCTGAGTCGGAGCTGTGATAGAGTTTTCCGTCGCATTCGATACCGAGGATATACTTCCCGTTCTTTCTGACGGCGAGGTCGATACTGTATCCTCCGACACCTATCTGTGTGTAGACATCCAAACCTCTCTCTTTCAGTGCGTCGTAGACCTGTTCCTCGAATTCGCTGTCGAATCTTACGGATTCGGAAGGACTCTGTTCATCGTGGAACGAGTGAAGAATTCTGAGTGCGGATTCTCTGTCTCTGTTGCTTATGGCGTAAGAATATTCGAGATATTTCCTCAGGAAGAACGGTCCTTTTGAGGATATTCCGGAAACATCAAAATCGGAAGGATTCATCGAAGTGACAATCTGAATCTTCTTCTTCGCACGTGTTATCGCAACGTTGAGACGGTTTTCTCCGCCTTCCTGACTGAGCATTCCGAAGAAACGTCTGAAACGGCCGTCGCTGTCTTTTGCGTAGCCTATCGAGAATATGATTACGTCACGCTCGTCGCCCTGAACGTTCTCGATACTTCTGATGAACAGTCCGACATCTTCGCCGTTCTCTCTGCGGGCGCATTCGGTATCGTATCTTGCGTCGAATGCAGGGTCTTTCTGACATTCTTCTTCGAGCAATCTTTCAATCAGATCACGCTGATTGATGTTGAATGTGATTACACCGATTGTTTCGTTGTTCTGTCTTTTTTCGAAGAACTCTCTGATCAGTTTTACGACTGTCTTTGCTTCTTCCATGTTGGTTCTGTCTGCCCACACTCCGTTGACTATGTGCATCTTTATCGGAGGTTCCTCGGGTTCGGCAACATTCGGTGAAACGTACAATCTGGCTCTGTAGAAGGCGTAGTTTGAGAAATTGATCAATTCCTCATACTTGGAACGGTAGTGGTAGTCCAAAAGAACGGGGGTGTACTTCGCTTTGGCAAGATCCAAAAGGCTTGTTTCTTCCACTGCGGCATCCTGATCGTCATCCTCGTCTTCGGAAGTCGGGTCGAATCTTCCTTTGCCTATGCTCGAAGGACGTAACTGTTTGTCGTCACCTGCGATAACGACTTTCTTCGCACGGTAGATTGCGGGAATTCCTTTCTCTCTGTACATCTGCGATGCTTCGTCGAAAATCAGGAGGTCGAACCTTCCTTTTTCGAGAGGAATGATCTCGGAAACAACTTCGGGAGTCATGAGCCAGATCTTGATTCCGTTGAATAACTGTGCGGTGAACATTTTCACAAATGCATTGACACTCTTCTTACGTTTGCTCTCGACTTTACGGCGGAGTTCTTTACAGCCTTTCTTCTCCGGGTCGTTCATGTAAGTGCTGAGATTACCGTAAAGCAGACAGTCTGTATGTTTCACGGAGAGTTTCTTTTTCTCTGATGTCAGATCGCGTATTTTTGTTACAATATTATTGAAATCGTCGATTGTGTTGAACACACGGAGATTGTTTTTCTTGAATTCCTCTATGTGCCAGCCAATAAGCTGTGTATACAGAAGACTGTTCGCCGTGTTTCCGTCGGGATATAATCCTCTTACGGCGGAGAGAGCATCGAGATACTCTTTCTGAGAGTCGTTTATGTTCTCGTATATGGTGTTGGTTCTCACGAATTCGCTGTAATTGTCGATACCGTATCTGATATCGGAGAATCCGTCTGTTATCAGTTCAGATGTAATCGCCTTACCGTCGCCGTGGGGAAGATACCTGTCTACAAACGAACGCACTTCTCTGTTAACGGAACCTTTTCCGAATATCCTTTTCAGAAAGAAACTGTTTTTCCATTTTTGGATATCGTCATCGATACGTACGGTCTCGTCGGACATCATACGTAAATCGAAATCTCCCAATCCTCTGTCGAATGCAGGTAAAACAGGACATTCCTTTGTGTATGAGATGTAAGTGCACAGATCGTCGGCTGCATGGGTATTGCAGAACATGTCATACGATCCTTTGAGATCGGAATATTTCATCGAGGTCATATTTCCGAACTGAGGGAGCATTTTGTACACATCGTACTGTCTGTTATCGTAAACAGGGATTTTATCGCAGCAGTGAAACATCTGATACGGTTCGATGCCGAACTCACCGGGTGTGAACATCGTGCGTGAGATGCTTTCGAGACGTTCTATCTCGGAATCGATCTGTATCGATACACTGTCGATGTTTACATCCTGCTGCTGTGTGGGGCGCATATTGATGAGTTCGTCCATCTGTCTGTAGAAGCTTTCCTTGTCGCCGATATCGTCAATCTGCACGGCATATTTCGACAGTATTCCCAAACGTGAGTAAACAACATCCAATGCAGTCTTTTTCTCTGAGACCATCAGTACTGTTTTTCCTTTGTTTACGGAATCGACAATCAGACTTGCTATTGTCTGGGACTTACCTGTTCCCGGGGGGCCCTGAATGACGATTCCGTCAGTGTTCCCGATTGCTTTCAGTACGGCTTCCTGGGAACCGTTCAGGTCGTTGATGTAAACCATATCCTTCTCGGAAATGCTCTCTTTTTTCTTCTTATCCTTGATTTCGGTATCACCGCAGAATGTGTCGTCGTAGGTTTCCGTGTCGTAAGCATCAATCAGTGTATCGAGAAGACCGTTGAGTTCGTTGTTTTCAAGCATCTGCTCATAATCGCCGTGAATGGAACTCGTACGTACTGTGAATTTTCCCAATACGGAAACATTCTCAAATTCCAATTCTCCGACACCGTATTTCGGGAATTCTCCCGATTTGTAGTCGGTGAATGTTTTCATTACAGGTTCGCCCGAGACATCGGGAATGTTGATCCCCTGTTCTCTGTAATGATTTACAATCTGTGTGAGAAAATCTTCACGCCTGTATTCTTCGAATTCCGGTTCGGGAAGAGGTTTTCTGATGTTGTTGTGCTTATGATAGGCAAGAATGAGAATGTTGTTGAAGAGTGTCTCTCTGTCGCTGTCAAGAGATATTGAAATTCTGTCGGGAGTCCTGTCTGCTTTCACGGGAATCAGTGCCAGAGGAGCTCTTACTTCGAATCCTTCTCCCGGTAATCTTCCTTTTACGAAGGGATATCCGATGTAGAGATCGTTTCTTCCTTTTTCACGGATTCCGCGGTTGACTTCTCTTATTACGGATGAGAATGCGGTGTATCTTTTGGTATCAGTCGGGGTGCGGGTGCATATTGTAAGTATTCTCTTTTTACCGAAAATCAGGTCTCTGATATCGTATTCCATACTGTACAGATCCTGGGCGTATTTCGGTTGGGATTTGGCGAGATACAGTAATTTGTTTCTTCTGTTGATGTCCACAAGATTCTTTTCCAATTCTTTCAGAACGGATACCTGATGTTCGGTCATCCGATGACTTGCGAGAGATCTGTCGTTGCTGACAATGTTTTTCTTTACGACTGCAAGGAACTGTTCTCCGTACTTGTCGACGAACTCTTTGCTGACACTGTCGAGAACTTTCATTTCATCCAAAGTTCTCGGCATATTCCGGGCAATACTTTCCAACGCCCTGTCGGTACAGATTGTGGCTGTTCTTCCGCTTTCTGTAGGCGTGTTTCTTCTGAGTTTTTCCCTGAGTTCGGAGAGTTCTTTCAGAACCTTATCATCCATATGCATCCCGTGACCTGCATACAGTTCTGAATATTAAATAGTGAAGAAAGCAAAACGGTTTGACGACAAAGCGAAAGAAGAATGACTGTAAAATCAGTCATTCTTCTTTCTTTTTCTCGGTTACTTCGTCTTTGACGGCGTTTTCGATAATCCTGTTCTCGTCTCTCGGAGAAGGTATCGGAATTTTGCTTTTCTTGATCTTATTCATATTGGCGACAGATATCGCAATAAGAATCATGCCTGCGAAGAAGCATACGAAAATCAGGTAGAATTTGTCGAAGATGACTGCTACAGGTATGCTGAAGAATGTTATAAAGAACGCAATCATGATAGATGCCATGAAGAATCCCTGGCCGCCGGAACTGGTGAGCACTTTGTAGGAGTTCATGTCTTCTTCGGTGAACACACCGAGCGATTTCAGCTTCTTCGCACGTTCAACATCCTTTTTGGCGTTTTTCTGATCGAATACGGCATCCATGTACCAGATGTCGGCAATCTCCGTATCCATCTGCATGGCTTTGTTGAGAAGCGCACGTGCGCCTTCGAGATCCTCGTCGTACATGGAGTACTTCGCAAGTCTGAGGATGTTTTCGACTTCGGAGGCACGGTCGACTTTTACTTTGATATCGCCGACTACGGCTTTATCGTTGATAATCTGACGTCCGCAGTAGGTGCAGTATCCCGATGCGAGGGTGTCTTCCATTTTCACTTCTCCGCCGCAGTGCGGACATGTGCAAGCAATCAATGTCATTCGTTCTGCCTCCGATGCATCTGATAATTCGGGTGATGTATATCTTATTCAAGTATTTTCTTAATGATGTTCTGCCGATTGCAGGAATGATGTACAGGAAAATAAGACGGTTTACCGGATATTACGGAATATAATTCCGTCTCTGCTGTCTGTATCCTCTTATCTTATCTTTGTTATTATTCAATAATCAAATGAGTTCCAATGCGGCGGTTACCGCAGCATTGCGCGCGACACGTTTGCTGTCTCCGCAGCCGATGATTGCGGCATCTTCGGCTTCGAATTCTCTGACTTTGCGTATTTCCAATGCAGTCATGCGGACTCGTGGTCGGAGTATACAGGAACTAAACAGATGATTGACGACGGAGGAAATGACGGCAATACAGGACTTCTGATTATAATTCCGATTGCTGTCTGTCTGTGTATCATATTTGCTTTAGTTATCCGTAAGAGAGTACAGACCTGACAATCGGCAAAGTTACCGAATCTTTGTTGTTTAATCTGCCTAATATAGTGTAGTATAAAATACAGGTACAATTCATCAGTCAGCGAGGAGAGAATGTATCTAACATATATCGATGAGTCCGGAAAACCCAACCGTACCGATCCCGAATCGGAATATGTTTTGGCCTCATTAACAATAAATGAATCTGTCTGGAAGGAGATTGATTCAAGAGTACGTGGTTTGAAGCAGAAATATTTCCCGATGGAGGATTATTACAATATCGAGATACATGCAACTGATATTTTCAATCACCGCGGAGCATTTAAGAATATGGCTTTGGAAAAGAGGCTCAGGATATTCAGAGATGTGATGACAATCGTCTCTGAAATTGATTGCTCTATTTCTGCGGTGATTGTAAGGAAAGATTTCATTAAATCGGATGGTTTTGAAATAGACATATTTGCGATGGAAATGATTTTTGAACGCTTGTGTTATTTCCTAAATGTTGCAAATGGAAATAACAGGCTTTATGGAAATGATGAAGAATATGCAATCATCATGATAGATTCCGTAGATAAGAAGTACGATAACAAAATTAGAATGAAAATCAGATCTCTTTTTGATAACGGCACCCGTTACGAGAAAAATAAGTATCTCATTGAAGACCCTATTTTTGTCGATTCAAGTTACAGACACATGTCGCAAATTGTTGATTGTATTGCATACTGCATCAGAAGGAATTTCCGTGCTAAGGAAGCAGACGAGAAAGAACGGGAAACATTCGATTCTTTTTTCAGAATAATAGAGCCCAAAATCCTCAAAAACGGAATCGGAACGAACAGATACGGTTTGAAAATTTTCCCAAAAGTGTGAGGGTGAGTGGTCGAGGGACCACATCCCCCCACTGAGGCATCTTTCGATGTCTCGCTATTGTTATAGTTGTGTTATCAGATATAAAGATGACGAATTATCATTGTGGCGGTTAGCAGATATGTAAACTCGACGCTATCTGTGGAAATAATTCACTCTTCAAGCAACCTTCCGTAATCGTTCCAATTGCCGAACATCTTCCCT
>CAZDCU010000036.1:0-13627 GCA_964504055.1 uncultured Methanomassiliicoccales archaeon | reverse complement strand
ACGAGATTCCTGAAAGTTATGCCGATAGGATACAAACATATCCTGGAATCTTCGTGAAAAAAATATGTTTCACGAACGGACGGGGAAACCCGTCCGTTCGGTGTTTCAGATTATGCCTTAGACATCATTCCGTAGGAGATTGATATGTCCGTATCGTTACAGTCGATCTTCATCTCCACACCGTCTGTGACTGTGGTGAATGTCGGAGTGTAACTTTCATTGCCACGGTGTGCGTATATGAGGTATGTGTAGTGTACGGTGGAACCGTCCTTCTCAAGATCATACTGAATTGTGTTACAGTTGCTTCCTGTGGAGAGTGTTATGAGTTTGTATTCAACATTCGACGCTCCCTCAGGTGCTTTAATCTTAACGGTTATCTCTCCCGTATCGGGGATATCGACTCCGAAGAACCCTATTTTCTCATTGTCGTAGTAGAAGCTGATATCTCCGGTAAACGATGACAACGTTATGCTGTGTCCGATTACTTTCCACATTGCGTAAAGGTCCACTACCTGTCCCGACTTGAAATCGATGATGTCTCCTTCATTGTAGGTCGTTCCGGTACCGTCGTTCTTCGTGTTCCATGAAACGAACTTATATCCATCCCATGTGAAAAGAGACTGCAACACCTTATGTTCTGTAACAGAGAACGTAGTCTTTCCTTCGTTGGTTCCTCCGTTTCCGTGATAAATCACACCTTCCGTAATCTCGCTGTCATTCGAGTTGTTACCGATCATCACCGCGGCACCGATTCCCACGCAGATGACAACAACAGCGATTACTGCAATTGCGGCATTGTTCATAGTCATCCATCGATTGAGTAGCTATAAAAACACTGTCCCACTTTCGAAGATATTAATTCTAGATTTCACGGAAATGTACATCATTCTGTTTTCAGAAATCGAAGCGGAACATACAACCCGGCATCTGTTCCCGCACGCGCGCGGTTATAGTTATTAATATGGAGTTTAATTTGCCGGCATGACCTCAGACGAGGACATCGTCAGAATAAACAAAGCAATCATCGACCGCGGAAAGAAGATTTACGATGAAACCGTAGAATTCTCCAAAAACCCGAAAACAAGCGAAGAACTGCTTTTCACCATTATCAAAGACAATCAGAACACAGAATACGGTAAATTACACAGTTTCGCCGACATTCACACTCTGGACGATTACAGAAAGAAGGTTCCTCTCTCGACGTTTGACGAATATGCGGAATACGTCGCACGTGAGATAATGAACGGCGAAAAGGAACTGTACTGTTCATACGAACTCAAACAGTACAACAGGTCCTCGGGAACCATGGGAAATCCCAAGAAAATTCCCATGTCAAAGAAATCGATGGAGATGTTCCTCGACCGTTCGGTTATTCTTCCGTTCGGTGTCGCAGCTAAAGAATTGGGAGATAACTTCGCAGACGGAAAGATTCTCTCCGTTATGGAAGCATCTGCATTGGCGTACATCGGAAAGATCAGATACTGCGGTGTGTCCGCACAGCAGGTTTTGGATGTTTTGGATAAATATTCAAAAATATTCACATCTCCGAGGGAAGCATCCTGTCCCGACAAGAGCACAGACAGCAGATATCTTCACGCAAGATACGGTCTTGCGGAGAAAAATGTTGTATGTCTGCATTCTTCGTTCTCTACATTCATTCTTGATTTATTCCATTACATCGGAAACAATTGGGAGATGCTCTGTAATGACATTGAATCCGGAAAGATCGATCCGTCCGTAAAAATGACCGATGAAATACGTTCAAAACTGGAATCGGAACTTGTTCCCATGCCGGAACGTGCACAGGAACTCAGAAAAATCTTCTCCGAAGGCATTGACAATAAGATTGCAAAGAAGATTTGGCCGAATCTTGCATTCATGAACGCAGTCTGTACCGGAGCATTCTCCGCATACCTGAAGAATCTGCGTGAGAACTACACAGGAGACGTTCCCGTATGCTACGAAAGCGTATGCGCATCCGAAGGAGCATTCTGCGGACCTCTTTTCATGAACTGTTCGGATTTCGTTCCCTACGGAAACACGATGTTCTTCGAATTCTTACCGTTGGGAGAAGAAAATCAGGAGAAAACACTCACATTGGATTCTCTCAAAGTCGGAGAAGAATACGAAATGATTGTCACCACCTGTTCCGGATTATACCGTTACAGAACACGCGATGCGTACCGCGTAACGGGAAAATACAACGAAGTTCCCACATTGGAATATCTGTACCGTATGGACATGTGTGTCAATCTCAACGGAGAAAAGACATACGAACCCGCACTGAGAAAAGCTGTGGATCTTACCGCAGAAGAAATCGGATTCAAGTATCTCGACTTCTGCGTATATCCCGATACAGATGTTGTTCCTTCATGCTACCGTTTCTTCATCGAGATGACGGAACGTCCGAAGAAGATTGATTTAAACGAAATAGCAAAATCCCTGCAGAAGAACCTCTGCATCGCAAATCCCATGCTTATCTACAAATTCGAAAGGTCCCTGTGCGGACCTGTCATCGCACACATATTACAGGATGAAACATATCTCCTGTACAGAGACAAACTTATCATGAAAGGCGGCGCCTCAACACAGGTGAAGCCTGTCAAGATAATTATGAACGAAGCACAGCTTCGTTTCTTCAGAATACTGATTGACAAGGAGGCGGAATGATATGATAGAGAAAACCGGCGACACAGTAACCGCTAAAATCGAAGGAAAACTTGACAGAACATCTTCTCCCGAATTCGAGAAAAAGATGGGTGAAGTACTCACGGACGATGTCAGGAATATAATCATAGATCTGTCATCGTGCATCTATATCTCAAGTGCGGGACTGAGAGTGATACTTGCATTGGAGAAGAAGATGTCCAAGGTCGGAGGTAAACTTTCGATAAAGAACATCCCCGAACTCATAATGGAAGTATTCACCGAGACAGGTCTTGATGAAATCCTTACATTGGACTGATCTCCGATGGATACGAACACCTACCTCATAGAGAAGGTTCTCAACGGAAATCTTCTGGTTACCGTTCTCGTTACGCTGACGGCCACGTTAAGTACTGTCATCAACGGACTGATTGTGGGAAGAGAATTGGGTTCCGATGCATTGGTCGCATTCGGTCTTGCTTCGCCTATGCTTATTCTCTTATCCGCATTGGCGGGAGTCTTCGGTAACGGAGGCACGATAAGATGTGCGAAACACATCGGTGCCGGCGATAAGACAAAAGTTACCGCCAACTTTACCGTAACTCTTGTCACAACACTGTTGGTAGGTGTAATCTACACATTATTCTGCGTCATATGCTCCGATTTCATTGCGGATTTATTCGGAGCAACCGGAAACATCAGAGAAATGACATCGTCGTACATCAGAGGTGTGGGATTATCCACAATTCCGTTCCTCCTTCTGCAGAATCTGATGCTTTATCTCAGAATGGACGACGGTCAGAAACTTACGATGATTGCCATGGTTGTTACCGTGGCGGTAAGTGCATTATCCGCATATCTCAGCAGTACTCAGACTTCTCTCGGCCTGTTCGGAATCAGTCTTTCGGTGATGATAGGTTCGGTTGCGGGACTTATCGTTACGTTACCCCATTTCAGGAAGAAAGACCGCATGCTCGGATTCGGAAGCATACGCGGTACGGGTAAAGAACTGAAGGAAGTCTGCATGGCGGGACTTCCTACGGCAATCAACAGAGGTTCTCAGACACTGAAGAACTTCGCATTAAACTCGTTTTTATTATCATTCAGCGGAACGGCTGCCGTTTTGGCGTTATCTGTTCAGACCAATGTGTATCAGTTCCTTATCGCAATATCCACCGGATACGGACTGATGGTTGCAATGATGTGCGGCATTTTCTACGGTGAGAAAGATAAACGTGCCATTGTCGATACCATCAAAGTGACAATGAAATCCGGTTTCATTATCTCAACGATTGTAGGAATCGTATTATTCATACTGGCGGAACCTGTCGCTTCACTGTTCATATGCGACGGAGGAGATCTTTCCATGGCGGCGGACTGTCTCCGTATGTTTGCGTTATCTCAGCCTACATCCACATTATGCCTGATTCTTCTGTACATGTACCAGAGTATGGGAAACATCGTTCTTTCCACAGTGATATCGGTCACACGCGGAGTCGGATATGTGGTGTTGTTCTCCTTCGTATTGGCTCCTCTTATCGGTGTGAACGGTGTATGGATATCGTTCTTTTTGGCGGATATCTTCTCGATATTCACGATAATGGCCGTTATCAAAATAAAAACGGGAACATTCCCGATACACTGTAAGGACTTCATCCTCGTACCGGAATCGGATTTCGATGCAAAAATCATCTGCGACATATCTCTCAGAAACGATATGTCAGAAGTGATGAAACTCAGCGACAGGATCTCCGGAATGTGTCTTGAGAACGGCGTAGATGAAGACAAAGCGAACCGTATCGCATTATGCATCGAGGAAATGGCCGGAAATGTCGTCGAACATGCATTTACCGATAACAAAGAACACTTCATGGACATACGCATAGTCTTAAAGGGACAGGACCTGATATTCAGAATGAGGGATAACGGTACCCGTTTCAATCCTCTGACCGCAGACACAGAAGGACATTTCGGTCTGAAGGTCATAAGAGCCACGGCGAAATCGATCGATTACTGTTACTCCGTCAAACTGAACAATCTCACGGTGACTGTATGAACTTCAGGATGAACTTCAGAATCGGCAACATTCTGGGTATTGCGGGTTTGACCGCAGTACTTGCATCATTCATGGTGTTCACGTACCTCTCATACGCAGGGTATCTCGGAAAGAATCTTACATCGACTCTTGTGATGTTTTCCAATGAATTTGCGTGGATTGTCGTCCTGATGTTTCTGCTGTTTTTGGTGATGAACACAGATACATACCGCGCAGTTTCCAACCGTACGGCAAACCGTAAGGACAGTGTCAGATTCGCTGCTTTTGCAGCAACGCTCACGTGTTTTGCATCGGTCACAGGCACAGTGTATGATCCTCTGATCTTCGATCCGAGTTACATTATGCTGATGACTGTCGCTCTCATCGGAGGGCCGAGAATTGCAATAGCGATTACCGCCGTAATCTGTATATTTGTAACAGTAACCACCGCACCCGAATACAGTAAACGTGTGATTTATGCGGTCATCTGTCTCATCATCACAGGTGCCGCATCATGCATCATCGGCCGCAAAGGATATCCGAAACTGAACACGGCAATGATAATGCCGGTGATTCTGGGTCTGTCTCTCGGAATAGCTTCATCCGTTTTCCTGATCGGCAACCCCGATGCGTTACATTACGAAGGGGAATTCATAACTTCCACCGTATCTCAGTTCTTCTTCTGTATTATGGCACTCCTGCTCTTCAGACTGTTCAAAGGAATAATTGAGAACAACGACACTCTGAAGAAAAACAAGGAAGATCTCAATCTCGCACACGATATTCAGCTTACTTCGTTACCGCACGTATTCCCTGTCTCCCATTCCATGGACATTCATGCATACATGGAGCCTGCAATAGAAGTGGGAGGAGATTTCTACGATTGCTTCCAAACCGGAAGGAATCTTACCGTATTCACAGTCGGAGACGTTTCCGACAAAGGATTGCCTGCATCGTTACTGATGATGAGAATGATGGGTTCGATCAAAGCCGCAGCATTATCGGATAACGATCCCGGAAGGATTCTTACTACAGTGAACAGAGAACTCTGTTCCAACAATTCCGCAGAACAGTTCGTTACGATGTGGATCGGAATATATGACTCAGATACGGGAATACTCTGTTATGCGAACGCAGGTCACACTCCCCCGTACATACGCAGAAAATCGGGAGAATTCGAGAAACTTCCCGTGAAAAAAGGACTGATGATGGGTGTAAACGATATGATCCGTTACAAAACGGACAATATCGTCATGGATGACGGAGACGTGTTGTTCGTATACACAGACGGTGTGAATGAAGCGTTCAACACCGAAGAAGAAATGTTCGGACAGGAAAGACTCCGCAGTGCACTGAACTCGTCGGATATGTCCTCTGCGGAAAGTATTACCGAATCTGTTAAAACGGATCTCAGTAAATTCACAGAAGGAAGGGACAGATCCGATGACATCACAATGATGTGTGTTATGATCGACCGCAGTTGGTACAACACACTTACAGTACCGGGAAAAGCCGAAAGACTCGACGAAGTCAACGATTTCATTATGGATGTGCTCTCTGAGGCAGGATGTCCTGTGAAGGATATCATGAAAATGCAGATAGTTTCCGAAGAAATCTTCGTAAACATCAGCGATCACGCTTACGTTGAACGCGAAGGAAACGTAACGGTTTACTGCGGATTCCATGACAGTGAAATCAAACTCACATTCGCGGACGATGCCCCGTTCTTCGACCCTGTCAGTAAAGATGATATCGAGATAGATTCCGATGTGGGCTCATGGCCGATCGGAGGATTCGGAATCCATATGGTGAAGAAACTTGTGACCTATGTCGATTACAAATACTTCAACGGGAAGAATATTTTCACTGTTTGGAAGAAGATCGGTTCTCAGGAATGAAATCTTCAGAAAAAATTCAGAATAATCTGAATCTGACTGCTTTCGTCTACAGACTCGTTTTACATCGATTCATTGCACCTGTTATCTTCTGTGAAGAAACGATCAGTCTTTGTGTTAAGATGTAACATTACTAGAAGAACGTATATAGAATTCAAAACGGTTCTTCCGCCCAGACATTATCTCGGCACGGGATTACTGTCGAAAGATTACGGCAAGGACATGTCATGGATGCAGACACGACTCTCGGACAACTGAAGATCTTAATAGACGAAATCATCGAACTGCACAGTCAGGTTACAGAGAAATGGATTGTGTACGCAAAGGACAATAACATCCCTTTGTTCAATCAAAAATCCATAAGAGTCTCTGATGCAAGTGGCGATATCTTAACGGCCATTAACAAATATGATGAATTTCTTGCAAGATGTAAAATGCTCAGAGGGTTTTCAGAAAAAAGCGCCAACGGAATTGTCGTTAACGCACGTGTCAAAGCCCAAAACTCTGTTATGGAAAAGAGAGATGACTATTGTATTTATGCAAATCACAAAGGAAAAGTGTCAATAAACAAATGTTTCAATGATTTATTCGGAATACGTGCAATAGTGGATTGTGATGACTTGACCCTAGATCTTGTTAAAAACCTATGTGATTCATACGATTGCCTGAAAATCGAGAACAAAAACTTTGAACTCACGGAATCTAAAGAAAATTATATTGCCATACACATCTACATAAAAGGCAAGGGGAAAGCTGAAGTCGTAAACAGACTATTCAGATGGGAGTTGCAGATTTGGACTTCGAGACAGGCAGAAAACAATCACAATCAGCATGAAAGACACAGATTCAAATATCGCAGATGGGAGTTGAATATAGATGAAAATGTATAAGCACAGCATATTGCTTTGCAGTTCATACAATCAGGGCAGACGCATATGCCTTCATACGGTCGGAACCGATGACGAACCATTCTCGCAGCTTGTAGATAAGATTGGAGATGCTTACGACGGAAAACGTGTAGCATTCAGCGTACACACCATAATGACCGACTCAGAAGATTGGGCGTCTGTTGTCAAAAGCGACCCGTATTTCAGCGATGTAACCGTAGTAAGCTGTTCGGAAATGCTTGAATCACTGCAGAAAGACCGTCACCTCACCGGAGCCGAAGTTGCAAGATACATTCTTTCAATGGTGCCGTGCACACATACCCGTCTCGAAAAACTGACCTACATGTGTTATGCTGATTACCTATGCAGTACCGGCGAACGTCTGTTTGAAGACACAATATATGCGTTCGATCACGGCCCTGTCGTAAAATCAGTGTACGACAAATACGGAAAGTTGAGTCACGAACGTCCCGGTGAACTTCTGATCGGAAGTTCCGATGCCGAAATTCACATGAATGAAGAACTGAGGTTACCACTGAAGAGCAGAGTTGTATTTGCGGAGGACGGCTGGGATAAAGACATGTCCATAGAACGCACCCTGAAAAGATGCAGCAAATACAGCACATCCGAACTCGTCGAAATCACTCACAGACCGGAGTCTCCGTGGGATGTTACGCCGAAGGACACACCGTATTCAGTCATCACCGATGAATCGATAAAAGCGTATCACAAGAACGAGATCGATTCGTAAACCGGAAAACATGCGGGATTCGCGTCCCGCACACTCTCTTTTTTTACATAATTAAACAGAAGATAACTGGTGGGCCCGTCCAGATTTGAACTGGAGTTACTTACACCCCAAGCAAGAAGGATACCAAGCTACCCCACGGGCCCGTTTTGTAAAAGGTTTGGTAAAAAGTTTGGGCTGAATCGAAGTATGCAGACCTCATCCGAGAGTGGATATCTCGTCAATGAGGTTGGCATGTGAGATGATCATCCTGCGGCAACAGTATCTCTCGAGACCGAGGTCATCGAGAACCTTCTGAGGGTCCTCGCCCATTCCGACACGTCTTACATACTCCGGATAGGCCGAACCGACGACCTTACCGCATGTGAAACACCTTACGGGAATGATCATGTTATCAAATCACCTGTATGACTTCTGCTTCTTGGCACGTGCACCGGGACCCATGGGGTTCTTAGGCAGTTTCCTCCTGTCATCGTTGATGATGAGGGATCTGTCGTATGTCCTGTAGGTCTCTTCGAGCTCGTCGTCCTTGAAGTATTCGCACATACCCCTTGCGATAGCTGTCCTTACAGCTGTCGCCTGACCCATGACTCCACCGCCCTGAACTGTAACGGCGATATCGACTTTTGACGATTTGTCGCCTGCGAGTCCGAGGGGTTCCTGGATCTTGAGCCTTGCAAGCTCGGGTGTGTACAATGCGATCGGGATCTTGTTGACGGTAACCTTACCGGTACCCTCTTTCACGACTGCCCTTGCAACTGCTGTTTTCCTTTTTCCGCTTGTGTTGACGCAATCCATGGGAATCACCTAACTTTGGAGCCGAGGAATTTCGAGATAGCACCGAGTGTTGTGTACTTGCCGGTGACTTTCTTCATTGCGAAATCCACTTTCTCCTTGTCAACTTCCTCAAACTGCTTGGGGGTTCCGACGAATACGTGGAGTCTCCTGTATGCATCCCTTCCGGATGTTGTCATCCAGGGGATCATTCCGCGGACACTTCTCTTGAAAAGGAGATCTGCCCTGCGGGGGTAGAACGGTCCTTTCCTCTTTGTTGTGTCTCCGCGGTCGACTCTTGCTTTGTAGTCTGCGAAAACCATGTCCCTCTCACCGGTAACAACGATTGCTTCGGAGTTAACGACAACGATTTCCTCGCCGTCCATAATCCTCTGCGCTACGATGCTTCCGAGCCTTCCGAGCACTGCGTTCCTTCCGTCAATGACTGTAACCATCCAAATCACCTCATGATCCTGACGTTAGAGCCCTTGGGGTTCTCCGCTACCAGATCGGAGATCGTGATGACCTTTCCGCCTGCTGCTACGATGGCTTCCTTTGCTGCTGCTGAGAAAGCATATGCTGCAACTGTGATCTTCTTGCTGATGCTGCCTGCCGCAAGGACCTTACCGGCGATTACAATCGTCTGTCCGTCCTCGGCATATCTGTCAAGTTTGCTAAGATTGGTCTCGGCCCAGTTTTTCCTGGGTTTCTCGAGCCTCTTAGCAATGTCTCGCCAGATAGCAGCCCCGTTTTCCCTCTCCTTCGCCTTGAGCTCGTCGATCAATGCGATGAGTGAGGGGTCTGTCTTGTTGAAACTCTGTGGCTTCATTTTACTGACTCTCCCGACATTGGGTGTCCGTTCGAATGGGGATGTCCTTAATAAAGGTTCGCCCCGCCTTATATGCGCGCAATAGGCATAAGATACAAAATAACACGTGAACAGACCTTCATTGTTCTCGACATGGATTTATACGGGTAAGCATTAGGGCAGTCTTACGGTGTATCGCAGATGATCAGATTCGGACCGGCAGGAATACCGCTATCTTGTAAAGGACGCACATTGAGGGACGGCATTGAAGACGTCCACAACCTCAGTCTTACCGCTCTTGAAATTCAATTGGTCAGGTCGGGAACTGTCGATTATTATCCTGATGAGGAGGATGTCGGCAAGATTGCAAAGGATCTGCCCGGCCACGTTGTGTTGGAAATCATCCGTGACGATGAATCCATCATCGATCTCGACACCCCTATCGAAGAAGACGATATTCTCGTTCAGATGTCTTCCGGACTCACCGATACCTTCGGCGAATTCTACGAAGTAGGAGACATAGCCAGAAGACTCGATGTAGATGTTTCCATTCACGCACCGAATTACATCGATCTGAGTACGGATTCACCTCTTGCGGAGAACTGTCTCAACAGCATTAGGCACGCTGCGCTTATCGAGAATGCAATCGGCGGAGACATGGTTGTAACAAATCTCGGCCTTTACAGCAATCTCGACGATATCGAAGGTGCGGAAGGCTGTATTTACGATAATGTCGCAGCATTAATGGACTGGTGGAACGACGTAGGACTCAAACCCAAGCTCGGTGTCGAGATTACGGGACAGCAGGAAGTCTTCGGTTCCCTGGATCAGGTGCTTGATATCTGCGATCAGATCGACGGTTTGGTTCCTGTGATTAATTGGCCGCACTATCACTCACGTACAGGCGGCGCTCTTCTCGAAACGGAAGATTTCCAGTACGTTATCGATCAGGTCGCACCCTACTGCAACGGTCATATGCACACACTCTTCGCCGGTGCGGAACACTCCGACGGCAACGAACTCAGACTTACGCCTATCAAAAAGGGAGACCTGAAATTCGAGACTCTTGCGGAATGTCTTGTCGAGAACAGACCGGACATGACAATCATTTCGTCATCGCCTCTGCTGGAACATGATGCGATGTACATGAGAATCATCCACGAGAGATTCCTCAGCAAGAAGGTCGCCAAGGCTCTGAGACTCAAGAGGAAGGAAGAGCTCGCAGGCGCAGAGGAATGAGATGACCGACGATCATCTTGAATATCTTCTCGACCGCATCAGAAAGACCGTTCTTTCTGTGGATGCGGAATCCGAAAAGAGACTGATAGATGAGATTGTTTCAGCAAAGACTGTGTTCATCTACGGTGCGGGAAGATCCGGACTTGTGGGACAGCTGTTTGCGGTACGTTTGGTTCAGATGGGTTTGGATGTTCATTTCGTCGGAGATATGACCACACCTATCATCGGCAAAAACGATCTTACGATTCTTATCTCCAATACCGGTGAAACAATGTCTGCGGTGCAGACTGCGAATATTGCGAGACGTATCGGATGCTCGGTTGCTTGTGTCACAAGCAGCAACAATAACAAGCTGGCTCATGCGTCTAATTTTGCGGTTGTGATGAAGTCTGCAGCCGATACGGACAGCAATATCGCTCCGCTGGGAACACTGTTTGAAGACAGTGTGAGTATTTTCTTCGACAGTCTCGTGCCTTCGATTATGAAGAGACTCGGTATCGACGAAGACGATATGCGCAGAAGACACGCAATCTGGGTCTAATCGGCTTCCATTATAATCATGTCTGCAGGCTGAGGGTTGTCAGGTGTGCTGTCGAACACTCTGAGTTCCTGTCTTACGGGATCGATGACAATAGCGAAACCGCATTCTCCGGAGAACAGACCGTTCTGTGTTTTCACATCGGTAGGAGACATGAAACACCCTATGTCCAAATGGGAATGATACCATCCGATAACACGTTCGCCTTCTTTGAACACGAGAGAAGAAAACATCTCTTCGATACGTTCCTTATCGAATCTTACGCCGACTCTGTCTGCAATTAAAGCGGAAGTGGAAATTCTGTCCGCCACGGCGTATTTTCCTCTGTCGTCGGCGTAGACTTTTCCTATAATCAATCCCATTATTTCCGAATCCGCTTCCAATCCTTCCTGTGCGTGATCCGTCATCTCCGACAGCACATGCTCCGGAACGAAAATATCCGCAGAAGGAACGATTCTCTTCCTGTATTCGATTTCTCCGTTGTCAGATGAAAGAACTTTAGGCATACTCATCCCACACTTGCGCTCATCTTCGCCTTTCCTTTGGATGCGAAGAATTCCGCCGCTTCCCTGCACGAATCCGTTCCGAATGGACTTGACGGATTGGGCTCAACCAACAATGTCATAATACCATTTAGGAATGATGCAAGTTTCGTACCGTATGTCCACTCATTGAGCATCTTAAGACATACCAAACCGCCGTCTTTGGGACTCATAATGTTCGGGTGGAATATCTCGGACTTCCATCTTACTTCGGGTTTGCACTGACCGTAGTCTTCGGTTATTTTCACTGAAAATTCATGCTCTGACACAACTTTGTCTTTTGATGCATATGCGAGAATATCAGTTACCCTCATGTCGATTACCAACGGTAACGTGACCGTATTCGGATCCAATTCGATATCCCCGCCGAGGAAATCGGAGCATTCTTTCAGTTCGTTGATGAGTCTGCGGATTACAATCTCCTTGGGATAACTCATGCGCCACCTTCCGGATCGGGAATCATTTCAAGGATATCGTCTGTGACAACACCTGCATCACGCATGTTCATTGATGATGATAATAAACTCCTTCCTTTCCTGAGCACGTATGCTCCGGCATCCTTCTTCCAGTATTCGGCGGCAGATTCTATTACTTCGCCGACTCTGTCCGTGTATTCGACTTCCATCCTTACGGTAGAACCGTTTGCGACGTTCTTTATCGTAATTACCATACTCATGTTATTACCTCAGTGATTGTGACATTCTTCAGATATTCTTAATTCGCAGTTCATTGTCTCTCCGGAATCTCCGAAATAGTAGGTTATTCCTTTAACGCACATATCTTCGGCTCCGGATGCGATCTTCATGGCTTCTCTGACCTGCATAGCTGCGATTATCGACGTAGTTGTGATATCCGATGCAGTCTTGGGGACGAATGCGGTTCCGTTTCCGGTGCATGTGAATCTTTTTTCTGCGATTTTCACGTGCGTACGGTTCAGATTGCATTCGAAGCACGGGCCCGGAGGTATGATTACCTGCAGTTTTCCGATTGTTCCGTCGGTGGCTCCGTCGATGTACGGAATCTTATGATAGTATGCATGAGCGTTCACATGCATTCTCGCCTCGATGTTGTCAAGACATCCGAGTATGATGTCGTAATCTCTGATTTCAACATCCTGGATTCTGGAAACGATCGGTTTTATCCTGCATGCGGGATCCAATTCCATTCCTCTTTCGGCGACTATTTCCGCTTTGTAACCCGATTTTATATCGGATTCCCTGAAGAACAGACATCTGCTGAGATTCGAGAGAACTATGTCATCCATGTCCACTAAGGTCATGTTTCTGAATCCTGCGAGAACAAGATTCTTGATTACTTCGTTCCCCAACGCTCCCGCACCTACAATCAGACAGCGTGCTTTGTGGATTTTTTCCACGTCCATCCATTCGATGCGCTTCATACGGTCGAATCTGTCGGAGTCGGCGAAACCGATGGATATCATCGGCTGAAATATAATCTCTAAATATTTATGAATACGTACTATAGAATTTTGCAGTTTACGGAAATTACTGCGGG
>CAZDCU010000035.1:0-13712 GCA_964504055.1 uncultured Methanomassiliicoccales archaeon | reverse complement strand
CCGAGAGGATAACAGAAGAGTGGCCCTGAAACACTCCTCCGTCACCTGCAGTGACGTCTGATACAAACCTGACTGCAGTCTCGCTTTCCACGGTGTTCGCGGACAATGCGCCCTCGATCGCACCGATGTGCTCCGAGACTTTCTCCCCGAGCCCAGTAAGCGAAACCTGCGTAGGCAGGCTGTTGGATATTGTAATGAGGCCGCTGTCCTGAAGAGCGTTCAGTTTGAGCCTCATCCTCTGGTTACCGGATACCGATTTGTAGATAGCCATCTTGCTCGATGTTCCGTTCCTGTGAAGGAAGCGGAGAATCGAGAGCATGAACTTCTCCTCGAGTACCCTTACTGCGTATGTATTCATTATACACCTCTTTTCGCTTTTTTCACGATCGGGGGGGGGGGAGGCCGATTCTGTACGTTTCGTCACAAGGATTCTTCCGGAATCCCTTGATGCCGTCGAAACGCCTCGTCCTCCGATAACGTGTTGTGACCGACAAACTCAGACCGCCCCACTCTTTCCTGCGTGAGTCCGAACCCGACGCCGTCACATGGAACGTCGTGTCCGAATGAAGTCACCCGTGTTATCTCGGTTGACTCTTCGCTTCTCAGTTCGTTAATTTACAAATGTTAATTCGAATATATAAATCTATTATCGGTTTTTTTCGATTCGTAGGTTTTCGCAGGTTTTATACGTTATTCGTAGCATTTTCTACGAAAACCTACAAATCAACCTAAAAACATCAAAAAACTTGATATTTTTTACCCGCTTTTTTGAAAAAACTGAGAAAAAACATCATGTTTCATATCGAAATTACCCGTCCAATATAGGACAAAATGTACACTCACTATTCTATCATCAATCTAGTGTAACCTGTTTCGGAGGTTTTCGGCCCGCACGCGAAACACGCCGTCAATGTTATACTGTCATGCGTGTTAGGGAGGTTTGTGACCGTAGTCCTCGTAAGATACTGTGAGATCGGACTCAAGAGCACTCCCGTGAGGAGAAGATTCGAAAGCATACTGAAAGAGAATATGCTCACTATGCTCGCAGCCGACGGTATCGAGGCACTGATCAGTTTCGCAGATGCCCGTTATTACATTGAAACAAGCAATGTAGAAGGGTGCATAAGGTCCGTAAAGAAAGTTTTCGGAATCGGTTCGCTGTCGATAGCGGAAGAATGTTCCTCCGATATGGAAGACATCTGCAGTACGGCTGCGGAATATTCCGTCGGACGTATCGGCGAAGGAGAATCGTTTGCCGTGAAAGCAAGAAGAGAAGGTTCTCAGCCCTACACGAGCATGGATGTAGGAAGAGAAGCGGGTTCGGCCATCTTCATACGTAATGAAGAGAAGAATGTGAAAGTCGATCTCAACACACCGGACAAAACATTCTTCATAGAAGTAAGAAACAACAAGGCATACATCTTCGACAGGTACATCCAATGCCACGGAGGACTTCCGCTCGGAAGTCAGGGACGTGTCGTTGCGGAATCGCATGATATGAGAGGAACTGTTTCCGCATGGATGATGATGAAACGCGGATGCCGTGTTGCCGTCATAGGAGATCACAATACAGATCTCTTAAGAAAATACGATCCGAATCTGAGAACCGTAAACAATGCCGACGAAGTAAGGGATGTGCTCGGAGTTGTGAAAGGTACTTCTCTGAAAGATTTGGATTCCGTCAATGTTTCCGAATACAATGTCCCTGTTTATTTCCCTACAATCGGAATGAGTGACGAGGACGTTGCTTCGTTATTCGATACAATATCGGATACAGAATCGTTCTGATTCTGTTTTCTATATTATTATAATATTATAATAAAGAAGCAAAGGGAGAAGATTCTTCGGCTTACGCCATTGACTTATTGTAAATCTCTCCGGAGATACGGCATTCATTTCATCGCAGTGTCCGCAATCTCATGAAAAAATAATTCCGCACCGACGGCGGAGAATGCGTTCTTTTTATCACACTGAACATACATCACGGAAGACATATGACGTGCCGTGTCAGATTCCTTCCCGACGACAGATACGCAGATGTGCCTGAAGGCACGCTGATTTCCGATGCAGCCCGCATCGCAGGCATATCTGTAGATCTCCCGTGCGGAGGCGGAGGGAGATGCGGAAAATGCACGGTAATCGCAGACGGAGAAAGAGTACTGTCCTGTCAGACCGAAGTACGTAACGGCATGACCGTTACCGTCCCGAAGAAAGACGTGAATAACGTCATAGCAGCCACCGACAGGAAAAAGTGTATCGGAGAATTATCTCCTCTCTCCGACGGATACGGACTTGCCGTGGACATAGGGACAACCACCGTGGCGATATCTGTATTGGATTTATCAAACGGCACCGAAGTTTACAGCGCAAGCGGAATGAACGGACAGCGTTCAAGAGGAGAAGATGTTCTTGCAAGAATACAGTATTCCGAAGAAAACGGTCCGGATGAACTGAGAACTCTGGTGATCGGTACAATCAACGGTCTTCTCTCCGGTTTCGGTAAGAGAAATGAGATTAAATCCGCTTATATCGCAGGTAATACCGCAATGCTGCACCTGTTCCTCGGAATAGATCCGTCGCCGATAAGACTGCCTCCGTTCGAACCTGTAGTAAAAGATGCAAAAATAACGGGAAAAGAGAGTTTACTTGACATCTCTCCCGATGCCGTTGTTATCTGCATGCCGTCCGTTTCGTCATACGTAGGCGGAGACATCACAAGCGATATCGCAGATTCCGAAATGGACAGAAGCAAAGGAATGTCGCTGTTAATTGATGTGGGTACAAACGGTGAAGTTGCATTGGGAAACGATGAGATGCTGCTTTGCTGTTCATCATCCGCAGGTCCCGCATTCGAGGGTTCTCAGATGACCTCGGGAATGATTGCATCCGAGGGTGCGATAGACAGCGTCAGAATAGAAAACGGAAAAGTAAATTACACCGTAATAGGAAACGTGAAACCGAAGGGAATCTGCGGTTCCGGCGTGATTGATGTTGTTTCTCAGTTATTTTTATCGGGCTATATCGACAAGAGAGGAAATCTTACCGAGGAATCCGGAGCTGTTGACGGCGTGTTCACAATTGCGGATAACGTTGTAATCACGCAGAAAGAGATACAGGACGTAATCATGACCAAAGCCGCTGTGTATTCGGCGGCAAGAACAATGGTCCGCAGCCTCGGCCTTTCCTTCGAAGATTTGGACTGCATCTTCATTGCGGGAGGATTCGGGAATTTCATCGACATGGATTCCGCAGTATCAATCGGTTTATTCCCTGACGTAGACAGAAAGAAATACCGCTATCTGGGTAATTCGTCGTTATCTGGTGCGAAACAGGCTCTTCTGTCAAAGGAATTCAGAGAACGCATTGACATCGTATTCCCGAAGATGACTTACGTAGATCTTTCTTCGGAACCTGTGTTCTTCGACGAATACATGTCGGCACAGTTCCTTCCGCACACCGATGCTTCGCAGTTCCCGAGTGTGAAGAGATAGATTAGTATCAAACCGACTCGGTCTTCTCCAGATAATCGATATCCAAGTCAACAATACTTCCGTCCGCTTTGAGTATGTGCTTAAATGAATTTGCATAAAGCAGACGTCTGCACCACGCAACGGTATGTCCTACGCCTTTTTCGGAATCTTCGATTGTATCCCTGGGATTTCCGGCGTATTCCGCATATGCCTTGTTTCCTCCGCTGGAGAAACCGAAGTTCCATTTGTTTAAGGGAGAGTCGGAATGATACCACGTCGATAACAGAGACAGAGTGGAGGAAATCTGTTTCATACGGGCCATGGATAAAATCGGCATGTTGCCCATAGGTGTCCCCGGAACGGGAACACGCAGAGACGTTCCGCCGTTGAAACAGCCCGCTTTGATACCTTCCATGTAATTGGAAACAATCTCTTCGTTCGTATGTTCGGGACCTATAGGTTCGGTACCGCATGATACGGAGATACCTGCATTCATAAAGTTACGCCAGGTCTTCTTGCGTGTTTCGGGATTGAGTAAATTATCCTTACCTTCGCCCATACGTAATGAATGATAAGCTCCGGTAACACCTGCTTTCCCGAGTTCTCTGCATTCTTCGGGGGATAAATCTCCGGTGTTGATTGTAATCCTTACATTCTCCGGTATGGAATTTCTGACTGTGCGAACATATCCCAGGATGTCGTCGATATCAGCGTTATGTACAGTCATCACCGCGATGTTGTTCACATCGCCGAATTTTACTGCATCTTTGACATAAGATTTCAGAACATCGTGGTCGATCTTACGATAGGATGCGGTTGTGGTTTTTCTGTTGAAATTGCAGAATCCGCACTCTCCGGGACACGGGCCGGTTATCACGCCTACCTGTATTCCTATTTCTCCCGTATCGTTGCAGCAGGAGCGCATGAATCTGTCCCATGAAGATATCATTAATTTGGATTCGATTGAATTTTCATCGAAGGATAACGCATAGAGCATATCGTCTGCGGTTGTCTGCTCTCTGTTCAGTCCTTTGTGTATTAACGACAGCAGACGTACGTCTGCGTGTGTGCTGCTCATGTTCTGTGTGATTATTTTGCATAATAATAAAGTGTGTCCTCAAATGATTACGGTGAATCAATACGATTTTTTTCGGATTAAATGAAGTATAAAGTAATCAGGACAATCCGATTTCGATTCAGGACAAAACACGTTTGATTCGCGCCAAATCGTATCGGAATCACGCCAAAAACCAAGACAATCACGCCAAGAATCACGCCAATCAAGCCAAGTTCCTGTCTTGATTTCCGTCATGTAACATACGCCGGCAGACAATCTTATTCCGCAGTTATAAACAGAACAAATGATGAGAGTAATCAAGAAACAATGTGAAGTAAACGAGTGTTTTCTGATTTAAATGTGAAAAGTTCACAGCCAAACACACAGAATCCATCTTCTCTACATGATCAGAGCCAAACAATGAAATTGTAACCGACCGTTTTTCAGATAAACCGCAAATACAGCCGAAAATCAACAATCAAAAATTCAAAACCGAGTGGTGGGCCCGGCCGGGATCGAACCGGCGACCTCCACCTTGTAAGGGTGGCGTCATAACCACTAGACCACGGGCCCTTGTCTTCGGTTTATGTTGACTTGGTATAAAAGGCTGTCACCGATATGACAGCAGTTATCTATACTACCTATTCTTTCTTCGACACCAAAGCGATAGTGGTTTAGGGGTTAAGACGGGTGCTTCCCAAGCACCAGCCCCGGGTTCGATTCCCGGCTATCGCACCATTGTGTCTTTCGGCTGCCATACACAAATGATAATCCGCCGTAATTTCCCGTTGAATGCATCTGAAGGTATGTTCCAGACATTAATTTTGCACAGTGTTCCGAAAGAGCATCCGAATGCGCATATCCGCGGAAAATACACAGCCCGAAACTCACATTATTTAAGCAATGTCATCTATGGGTTTGGAGATGACATCCATGCTGGAGATTGACTGTTCGAGAGGCGAGGGCGGAGGCCAGAGTGTCCGTACGTCCGTCGCCATGAGTACCGTCACCGGCAGAGAAATTCATTTAACAAGAATAAGGGAAAACCGTCCCACAAACGGTCTATCCAAACAGCACTGCACCGCGGTAAGCGCCGTAGCCGATATGACGGGCTCCAAAGTGATCGGAAATACACTCGGATCAAGAGAACTTACCGTCATTCCGGGAAAAGAACGCAGATACGATATGAAAATGAATATCGGAACCGCAGGAAGCGTAAGTCTTGTTCTTCAGGCAATGCAGTTGGCTACCGTAGGCTTCGATGACGAAGTGACAGTAGACATCTCCGGAGGTACAAACGTAATGTGGGCGCCCCCTATAGACTACTATCAGCAGGTCCTCTATCCCCTGATGGAAAGAATGGGCGTCACCGCAAGTGCGGAGATTCTCGGAAGAGGCTTCTACCCCGAAGGCGGGGGAAGAGTAAGAGCCGTCTTCAGCCCCGTAGGAAGAATCAAACCTCTTATGCTCACGGATTTGGGTAAGCTTAAGAAAATCAGGGGGGTGTGTTTCATCCAGCGCCTTCCGAAATGGATTGCCGACACTATGGTCGAAGGCTGTATGTCCGTGCTGAAAGATAATTACGACATAGAAATTTCAGTACAGCGCACCTCAGGAGATTCCAAGGGTGCGGGATTATCATTGGTTGCAGAGTATGAGAACGGATTGCTCGGAAGCAATGTGTTATCGACCAGAGGCAACCCGGCGGAACAGGCCGGAACGGATGCGGCGGAAGATCTTCTGCAGGTGATGAATTCAGGTTCCACATTGGATGTACATACTGCGGATCAGTTGCTTCCGTACATGGCAATGGCTGACGGAGACAGTGCTTTCACTGTGTCAAGGATAAGCAGACACCTTCTCAGTCAGATGGATACTCTGGAAACTTTCCTCGACGTGAGATTCGGCGTGGAAAGAAAAGGAGATCTGTATCATTTCACCGTCACACCCGGAGGAAAGGAATGAGGCCTTTCATCCATGTGAACTGCGCAATGTCCGCAGACGGAAAGATTGCGGGATCCGAGAGAAAACAGGTCAGAATTTCATCACGTGAAGATTTGGACCGTGTGAAAAGACTGAGAAAACAGTACAATGCGATTCTTGTAGGTGTGGGAACAGTACTTGCAGATAATCCTCATCTTACGGTTAAGGGCGCATCATACGATGAGAATCCGATCAGGATTGTTATCGATCCGCACGGAAAGACTCCTTTGGATGCTGCTGTTGTGGATGACAGGGCACCTACTGTCATCATCACCTTAGATTCAACTGATAAATCCTGGCCCGGCGTAAGCACAATCAGATGCGAAGAAATCATTCTCAGCGATGTACTGGAACATCTTGCCTCCTGCGGAATAGAGAATATTCTTGTGGAAGGCGGAGGAGAAACCATTGCATCTTTCTTTAAAGAAAAATTAGTGGACAGATACTCCGTATTCGTCGGCAGTATGCTCATCGGAGGAAGAAGTTCTCCCACGCCCGTCGACGGCGACGGTTGGGTTGCGGAAGGAGGAATTTCTCTGGAATTGGTAAATTCCGAGGTACTCGGCAACGGAGTCTTACTTACATACACTCCCAGATATTCCTGAATAATATTGTCATAAGATGCAGACAGAGTCTGTGCCGATAACGACTGTTTTATCTTATTATCATATATTCCTCTGTATAACAAAACATTCAGGGTGAAAGCAGTATGTCCGGGAATATCAGGGAAACAATAGACAGAGTCAAAGAGATGTCAATGAACGGAAGAACCGTTCCGCGTAAAGATATTCTCGCATTATTGAGTATCGACCCGTACTCCGACGACTGTCTGTATCTCAGAGATGCCGCAAAAGATCTTGCGCAGCACGTAACCGGTAAGAAAATCAGGATCGGAATTTCAATCGGCGTAGATTTCGCACCGTGTACGATGAACTGCAGATTCTGCTCTCTCGGAGAGAAATGGGGAATTGTCAAAGGAACGAGAAATGTGCCCTTAGATGTTATTACCGACACGATACGCGAATACGTCGGAAAGGGATATTTCCAATTCGTACTGAGAACTACCGAATTCTTCCCCAATGAGACATTGTGTGAATATGCCAGACACATCAGAAAGAATGTGCCCGGAAGATACATTCTTGTGGCAAACACAGGAGAACAGACTCTTGAATCCGCGAAAAAACTGAGGGAGGCGGGCTACAATGCTGTGTATCACACCGTAAGGCTCGGTGAAGGAAGAGATACCGATTTCACACCTCAGGAACGTCTCGATTCGATAATGATTTCAAAAGAGGCGGGATTGTTGGCATCATGCGGTCTCGCCCCAATAGGTCCGGAACATACAAACGAGGAGATTGCAGACCGCCTGGAACTTTTCAGAGACACTGTCAAAGCCGTTACGGTGTGTACAATGAAACGTATCGCAGTACCCGGAACGCCGATGTTTGATTTGGGCGAAATTTCACATGAGAGGCATATGCAGATCGTGGCCGTGAACCGTCTCGTGAACGGTGCCGGCTGCATCGTGCCGGTACACCCGTTGTCTGCAGATGCTTTCGAATACGGTGCGAATCACATTTCCGTCGAGATCGGCCCGAATCCCAGGGATGATGACATGACCGGAATCCGCTGGTATCCCTTCCCTCCGGAAGATGCGAAGAAGATTGTCGAAGATGCCGGATACGAAGTCGGAACTATCAACGATTTCGTGAGATACTTCCCTGTCGACTGATAATGTGACGGAAGGATGAGGTCCACGAGACCTCATCCGTATCCTGTCACTTATTATGATGAAGTTTGCACAAAATCTGTGCAATCTTTTTCTTTGCACAATTTTACTGCAATAATTTTATTTGCACAGATTTTGTGCAAACTCATGTTACTTATAAATAATGGCAAGTTCTAACCACACTTATGAGCACCTTTATCGGCAGAAAGAACGAACTTTCATTCCTGGATGAATTCTACAATAATTCTCAACGGAAAGCATGCGCCGTTATCGGGAGAAGACAGATCGGCAAATCATCACTGATAAAGGAATTCATCAAGGACAAAGAGAACTTCATAATAGAGTTCATAGACGGCAGTCTCGAAGTAAATCTGCTTTTGATGAGCAATATTATGAGTCATTACACCGGCGTCAGGAAGGAATACAAGACATCTTTTGACTTTGTATGGGATCTTGCCGAGTACGTCAAAGGAAAAAAGGCAATAATCGTATTCGATGAATTTCCGTACATGGTAGGATGCGATGCTTCCTTCGCCGGCATCACACAGCATTTCATCGATATGCAACTCGACGATTCAAAACTGATTATATCGGGCTCATCAATCAAAACAATGGAATATGAAACCGCTGACTATTCCCGTCCGCTGTACGGGCGTACCGTGCAGTTACGTCTGAAAGAACTGACAATTGAAGAATCCATCCAATTCCATCCACAACTATCTGACATGGATCAAATCAGGATGTATCTTTCAGTCGGAGGCATTCCGATATATCACCTGATGTCTGACAATACATACAGGGATTACATCGAAAAGATGTTTCTCTCCTCCGGGGCCCTGTTGAAAGACGAAGGAGAAAAGATGATACTCAGAGAACTTTCTCCTGCCAAAGACTATGTTGAACTGGTGAATTCGATAAGAGGCAGAAAAATCACCGTTGCAGACATCGTATCGAAAACAGGCATTGACCGCACTACGTGTGCCAGATACCTTAATGCAATGAAAGCGTTGGATATGATTTCCGAATGTCATCCCATGTGGGGGGCGCCGAACAAACCGAAATATTACTCAATATCCGACAATATGTTGGCATTTTCCTATATGATAAAAAGGAATGATGCACCGTATCTTTCAGATCCGCATGCGAAATATGACGCATTAAATCAGCTGATACTGACATTTCACGGGCTGATGTTTGAACAATTTTGTATGAAAGCAATCTGTAAAGCATATCCTGTCAGAGAAATCGGATCGTGGTGGGGAAAAGGACGCGGAACGGATGAAGATATGCCTGTCGAATACGATATAGACATCGCGGCAGAAATTGTTGTCGGCAGCAATATTGTCAGTCTCGCCGTCGAATGCAAATTTGTCAACCGTCCGATTGGCCTCGGAGCATTGAAAGAATTAAATGATGCAACATCTCACTTCAAAACGAGACATTATCTCAGAAAGATGCTGATATCTCCGTCGGGTTTCACTGAAGACTTGAAAGAATATGCAATCGACAATAACATCCTTCTTGTGAATGCAGACATGCTGTTGGGAAGAAGTCCCATGCCTCATCTGTAATAAAAATCAGCATCTGCTGACCGCCGAAGGCGGTCGGGAGATGCTTAATCACTGTTTTCAAAGTGCCAGCATTTGATATCAGTGCATAGATGCAATAAAACGAATTAAGCAAAGTGTATGTTTTTCGATTTATCCAATTAAGCAAAGTGTATTTTTTCCGCATAAACGAATTAAGCAAAGTGTAATTTCACAAAATAGCCAGACGTTAACAACGTCTGCCTGACATTCAAAAGAACTTTGACATTCCTTCAAAATTGGCATATGCCAGATTATCAGATAAATTAACAATTGATTATAGAATAAAATATATAATTTCCCACTATAACTAAAGATATGTCCCTTCTCAAATCGCCGGGGAAGATTATATCGGATGCTCTGAAGTCGGATGACTTCAAAGGAAACAGCATCAGTCTCGGAAACCAAAAACCGAGAAAGATGCTGATTAACATCGCGATATTTCTCATCGGCATAGCATTCGTACTGTTGGTATGGCAGATTGCTGCAGACTATTACAACACACATCTTATGCGCAGTCTGAAATTCCCCAACCCCGCAGACAGCTTCGATATGCTGTTCTATCTTATGGATGACAATCACCTCGTTCTCAGATACACCCTGTGGGAACATCTCTTTGCGAGTATGGGCAGATGGATCAAGGGATTCGGAATCGCCGTTGTTATCGGAACGGTTCTGGGAATAATCATGGGAATGAATAATACAGTCTACAAATTCGCATCGGTTCCCGTAAACATCATTCAGATGATTCCGGGTCTCGCATGGTTCCCCGTAACCATTCTCCTCTTCGGTTTCGGAGACAAATCCGCAATATTCATTATTGCAATCACTGTGATTTCCCCTATCGCGTTCAACATTTCCGCAGGATTGAGACGTGTACCCGAAGTCAATCTCAGAGTTGCAAAAATGTCCGGTAAATCCACATGGGACACTTTACTGGATGTTTTGTTACCTTTTGCAATAATCGATATCATCGGCGGATTCAGAATCGGGATGGCAAACTCGTGGAGAATGCTTATCGCAGCCGAAATGGTTGTCGGTGTCGCAGTCGGATTGGGTTACACCATCAACCAGACCGCAAATCTCACCAACTATCCCGCCGCTTTCGCAGGAATAATCATAATCTGTGTCGTGGGATTGGTTATTGATAAGCTTATTTTTGCAAACATCGAATCCATCGCACGTAACAAGATGGGATTGGAGGGTTCCGGATGAGCATTATCGAACTCAGGAACGTCTCCAAGGCGTATCCCAACAGGAAAGGAAACGAAGCGCGTGTCGTTCTCAGAAATGTCGATTTATCGATAGAAGAGAACGAATTCCTCTGTATCGTGGGACCTTCCGGAAGCGGAAAGACCACCATACTCAATCTTATGGCGGGTTTTGAAAAACCCAACGCGGGAAATCTCTACTTCAAAGGCGAGGAAATCAAAGGAACATCAAGGGACAGAGCCGTCGTCTTCCAGGAATTCAGTCTGATGCCGTGGATGAACGTCATAAACAACGTGAAATTTTCAATCGACGACAGATGCAGTTCCGCAGAGAAAGAGGAAATCGCAAACAAGTACATCGATCTCGTCGGACTCTCGGAATTCAAAGATCAGAGGCCGAACAACCTCTCGGGCGGAATGAAACAGCGTGTAGCCATAGCAAGAACATTGGCTATGGAGCCCGAAGTTATGCTCATGGACGAGCCGTTCGCCGCTTTGGACGAACATACGAGAAGAAATCTCGACCGTGAAATCCTGGAAATATGGAAAAACGACAGGAGAACCGTTGTCTTCATTACACACAACATAGGCGAAGCGTTACTTCTTGCGACGAGAATCATCATGATTTCCTCATCGCCGGGAAGAATCGTCGGCGAATGGAGACTCGACGGAATAGACAAAGACCGTGATTCTGAAAAAATTGCAGCAATCAGGGACGAAATATCACAATTATTGGAATCATCAGTAAGTAAATGATGAAAGGAAAGGGTTTTCAATGGAGATGAAAAGAAACCAGATCATAGCCGTCGGCGTGGTGGCAATCGTCGTTATCGCAGCCATTGCGGTTGTAGTAATGAACAACAACGGCGGAAATTCAAACGGAAATAACGCTTTGGTCTTCGCCAACGGTAACAAGGACTGTTACGAGCCTACATGGCTCGCAGACGAACTCGGATACTACTCCGAATTCGGTGCAAACGTAGAAATGCTGACCGTCTCCGGAGGCGGAAAAGCACTGGAAGCACTCCGTGCAGGTAAAGCCGATATCGCAGGATTCGGTTCGACACCTCTCGCAAACTGCCTCAACACAAACGATGAGGATCAGTTCGTCATCCTCGCAAGATGGATGGGCGGAGATTCTTATGCAGAGATGGCAACGGTTGTCAAAGAAGGAAGTGTCTACGACTTTACATACCCCGAAGGAGACGGCACAAACAAACACACTGTCACATACTACGACGGTACAACCGAGGAAGTCACCTTCAAATCGATGAAGGGAATGACAATCGGAATGGACACCACGACAGGATACAAAGCTGCTATCACCAAATACTGTACCGCAGCGGGACTGTCAGTCAAATTCGAAGGCGAATCCGGATACGACAGTGCAGATGTTAAGGTTAAGCACGTTGAGTTCGGAAACCAGGTAGCTGCATTGGATCAGGCCGATGTCGATGCCATCATGGGAGGCAGTTACGACCTCGCATCATACGCAACAATCAAGAAATGTGTGCTTTCCTCACCCAGTTACGACAGATTCCCCTCACTCGTGAGTGAAGCAACCTGTGTCCTCGTTGCATCGAAAGAAGCATACGCAGAGAAATACGACGAAATCGTCGGTGTTCTCAAAGCACTCCAGAAAGCCTGCTGTTACATCTACGGTATCGAGTACGAAGCGGGAATTTATCTCGACGAAACGACAATCAAAGCGAAACAGGCTGCGATGACAGAAGCCGAGAAGACAAAACTCTTCGGAGAGAACGCAGTGAAATCCCTCAACGGATTCTACTACACCACAGACGCATGTAAGAGAATCGCGGACTTCTTCGGAGCACCGTTCACGGTTGACGTTCAGAAGCTTTCGTATGACAAATACATCTGGGGACTTGAGTTCGAACTCAGCGATATGAAGATCATTGAGGCAACATACAACGCAAGCAGCACAGGTACATCCGCATTCCGTTCGCTCGACGGTATCGACTACATGGGATACTTCGACGGACGTGCACTCTACGATGCAATGAAGAACAAAAACGGCGACTCCTCCTGGGACAGTGCAAACTGGTACGAGGATGCTGCAATCTACTTCTACACACTGTACCACGACGGATACACATTCTCAACGGGTGCAGACACATACAAACTGTCATGGAACGTCGAGGACGGAGAGTGGATCCTTACACTTCTCAAACCCAACGGACAGAGATACGGTGAGGCGGCGATTGCATCCATCACCATGGGTAACGGAGTCGTTGACCCCGCAATCTACACTTACGATGCGACAACATCTCAGATTGTTCTGAAATGCGCCGTAGAAGGCGATGTCGTCGTAAAGATTGCCTGATAGGAAAAACAGTTTAGATACAGCATCTGCGGTCCGCCGGAGGCGGACCGGCGGATGCACATTTTCTCAGTAAAATCAGATGCTGACACAGAGACGGTTTCTTTGTCGCGGAAATCCCGATTTCGGGTGAATTTTATAAAGAACCCATTGACTTGTTAAACCTATGAAACCGATTCCTGTCGGCATTCAGGATTTCAAAACCGTGCGCGAAGACTGCTATTACATAGACAAGAGTATGCTGATAGGGCAGATACTGAGTCTGAATTCCAACGGCGTATATTCGATTACAAGACCGCACCGTTTCGGAAAGTCACTTAACCTCAGTATGTTGG